>WXFE01000058.1 GCA_009881065.1 Bacteroidales bacterium
ACTCCTGAAGACATCAGGATTGCCGTTCCCTATATCAAGCGTCTCCTTGAGGCCTTCCGCATTCCGGTCATTGAGGTTCCGGGCTACGAGGCTGATGATGTGATAGGAACACTGGCACGCAAAGCTGCGGAACAGGGTTACAGGGCATTCATGATGACACCCGACAAGGATTTTGCGCAGCTGGTTACCGACAATGTGGTCATGTACAGGCCGGGCCGTTCGGGAGGTGAGGCAGAGGTATGGGGCAGGGACGAGATTGTACGGGAGTTTGGTGTGCCGCCGGAACACATTACTGACCTGCTCGGGCTGATGGGTGACACCTCAGACAATATCCCCGGGGCCCCCGGAATAGGCCCAAAAACAGCCTGTAAGCTCATCAATGAACACGGGGCAGTGGAGAGCCTCCTTGAGAACACATCGGCGCTCCAGGGCCGCCAAAAGGATATTATAGAGCAGAACAGGGAGCAGATATTACTATCCAAACAGCTTGCTACTATAGAGCAGAATGTGCCGGTTGAGTTCCGGCATACCATATTTCACAGGCAGGAGGCCGATACGGAGGCACTCAGGAAGCTTTACGAGGAGCTCGAGTTCAGAACAATGGCTGCAAAGCTTCCCGCTCCCGGTGTTAAGCAGGCTGCCCCGGCAGATCTGCTCTCCCAGCCTGCCGGCGACAGCGCCGCACAGGAAGAATCCCCCGCAACGGCAATGCCGAAGCCAGGAGAGTCTCAGGGATCACTCTTCGGTGATTTATTATCACCCGCCGGAAAAACAACAGCAGCGGATATAAATAGTGTTCCTCACAGGTATACCCTGATTGAAACGGAGAAGGAGGCGGCCATGCTGGCTTCAGAGTTATCAAAACTGAGTGATTTCTGTTTTGACACCGAGACAAACTCGCTTGACCCGCTCAATGCACAGCTGGTATCAATAGCCTTCTCATGGGAGAAGGGTTCGGGTACCATGCTCTGGCTCCCGCCGGAGAAGGATGCGGCCCTGAAACTCCTTGAACCGCTCAGGCCTGTCATGGAGAATGAAAAGATCAGGAAGACAGGGCAGAATCTCAAGTTCGACATGCAGGTGCTTGCGGGATACGGAATCAGTGTCAGGGGGCCCCTGTTTGACACCATGATTGCCCACTACCTTCTGGAACCTGACAAGCGTCACAACATGGACCTGTTGGCAGAACAGTACCTTGGATATAAACCTGTTCATATCGAGGAGCTTATAGGAGAACGGGGCCCGCGGCAGAAAACCATGAGGGAGATTGACAGGGAGAGAGTCAAAGAGTATGCAGCTGAAGATGCAGATGTGACATGGCAGCTGATGAAGCTCTTTGAGCCGATGCTCATACAAAATGAACTTGACGCGCTGGCAGCAGATGTTGAAATGCCGCTGATCAGGGTACTGACAGCCATGGAGCGTACCGGTGTGCTGCTCGATGAAAGCGTGCTGACAAATTATGCCGTAACTCTTCGTGAGAATCTCATCAGGCTGGAGCAGGAGATCTACACTTATGCCGGACAGGAGTTTAATATTTCATCACCGAAACAACTGGGCGATATCCTGTTTGTCAGACTGCGCCTAGACGCCAATGCCAGGCTGACAAAGACAAAGCAGTACCGTACTGATGAGGAGGTGCTGCAGCGTCTTACAGGCAGGCACCCCATCGTTGAAAGGGTACTTGACTACCGCGGGCTGAAGAAGCTGCTCTCCACCTATGTGGAGGCACTGCCTCAGCTTGTGGACCCTGTTACCGGAAGGATTCACACCACATACAACCAGGCTGTTACCTCCACAGGCAGACTCAGCTCCACCAATCCTAACCTGCAGAATATCCCGGTACGCGATTCTGAAGGACGTGAGATACGCAAGGCTTTTATTCCGGCAAGTGGCAAGATCTTCCTCAGTGCAGACTATTCACAGATAGAGCTGAGACTTATGGCTCATCTGAGCGGTGATAGTGCAATGATTTCCGATTTTCTCTCCGGGCAGGACATTCATGCTGCTACTGCCTCAAAGATCTTCGGGGTGCCGGTAGCGGATGTTACCCGTGAGATGCGGGCAAGGGCCAAGACAGCCAACTTCGGGATCATCTACGGAATCTCGGCCTTTGGACTGTCTGAGAGGCTGACAATAGGCCGGAAGGAGGCCAGGGAGCTTATTGACGGCTACTTCAACTCATACCCCGGTGTCAGAGCATACATGGATGAAAGCATCCGCAGGGCCAGGGAGCTCGGCTATGTGACAACAATGTTCGGCAGGAGACGTTACCTGCCTGATATTCACTCGAGGAACCAGGTTGTGCGGGGTAACGCGGAACGAAACGCCATCAACGCTCCCATTCAGGGCAGTGCTGCCGACATAATCAAGATTGCCATGGTGAGAATCGCCTCCAGGCTGGAGCGCGAGATGCCCGGGGCGAAGATGATTTTGCAGGTACATGACGAACTGATCTTCGAAGTGGAAGAGAGCCAGGTGAAAAGGCTCGCCGATATTGTCACGGAAGAGATGAAGGGAGCAGCAGAGTTGAGCGTACCGCTGGATGTGGATACGGGAACGGGTTATAACTGGCTGGAGGCACACTGACAATGAAGGCGGAAGTACGGGTTCTCTATTTCGGGGCAGCACAGGAGGCCACCGGGAAAAGCGAAGAGACAATTATGGCCGCCGACACGGCTTCATTGCGCAACCAGCTGATATCCAGGTATCCTGCCCTGAAACAGATACCGTTCAGAATGGCTTTGAACCGGACACTGCTTAAAGGGGATTCCGGATTACAGAAAAGTGATACTATTGCAATAATGCCTCCCTTCCAGGGAGGTTGAAAAATATACCTCTGCAAATGAAAAACAGTTGTCTGATAAAGGGGCCTATAACCCCTGTTCTTATTTCTGAACTGATGGCCTCTGGCAATGATGATGCCGGCGCCGGGGCAGTTTCAATCTTTATAGGAAGGGTACGTGATGATGAGACGGACGGAAAGAGAGTCACGGCTATCGAGTATTCTGCATATGAAGAGATGGCAGTAAAGGAGGTTGAAGAGGTGATTACAACGGTCAGATCAGCTTTCAGCGATGTAAGATCGGTGTTCATTGTTCACTCGCTGGGAGTGGTCATGGCAGGCGAAGCATCGCTCTTTATCATGGTCACTTCTGGTCATCGCGATCATGCGACACGGGCGTGCCGCCACACTCTTGAAATGGTCAAGGAGCGGCTCCCGGTGTGGAAAAAGGAACTCTATTGAGACAGGTTTCCGTCTCTGGTCAGTCTCCTTTCCTCAGTAGCCGGGCTTCTCTCCTCATCCCTGATCAGGCTTCTCCCATCAGTGGCGGGGCTCCTCTCTTCAATGATCAGGCACCTCTCCTCAGTACCCGGGCCCCTGCTCTCAGTGGCCGGGTTTCTCTCCTCGGTGGCCGGGCTACTCATCACGTGGCAACCAGTCTTTGATATTGCCGGAGATGCCATTCACTCTGCTCCTGCGGAAGTGGCAGAGTGACATGGTCATACTCCTGTCGGAGCCTTGAGCAGCGATGCGTACTGCTCCCTGTTGCCGGCAATTTCGATAGCTTTCTTTATCTGGTTGTCACGGGTGACTGAATACTCCACCATACCCCAGTCATAGAAATATCTGCCTGCGAGTTCCGATTCGATCAGTTCCGTCACATCAGTACGGTAGAGTGTCATCTCCCTCTCGAGGGTGTGGCTTAGGCCTGATTTCAGTTTCTCCATTGCCTCCCTGTTTGAGTCGTACAGACCTTCTTCCCTGGCTGTTTTGGTCAGCTCCTCAAGGATACTTTCCGAGTCTGTGCGGTATGAAAACTTCTTTTCTGCAAGGAAGTTTGTGAACTGATCCAGGTCGTTCTCCGTGATCTTCAGGCTGTCAAGCACGGGAGGCCGGGGGTTCGACCAGTAATATTGTGTTGCAAAGTCGAATATCATGTTCTGCATATAGAGTTCAGTTGCAAACCTGTTGAGCATGTCAGACGGCACGGTGACATCGGGGATTATTCCTCCACCGTCCTTGACTGGTCTGCCGCTTCTGGTACTGAAGGTTTTTATGAGCGAATCAGGAATGGTTCCCACACTCCCGTCCTCATTGCGATTGGAAAAGTCGACGGCCTGGATGCATCTCCCGCTCGGGATGTAATACTTTGCCGTGGTCATCTTGACCTGGGCCTTGTAACTGAGAGGGCGGGCCACCTGTACCAGTCCTTTTCCATAGGAGCGTTCACCGACTATAACACCGCGGTCAAGATCCTGGAGCGCTCCGGCAACAATCTCAGATGCAGAGGCAGAACCCCTGTTGATAAGTACAACCACCGGCATGTCAGGAGCAACGGGCGTCCTGTTTGTCCGGAATACTGCATCATATTGCTTTGCCCTTCCCCTGGTGCTTACCACCTCCTGACCCGGCCTGACGAAGAGATTTACAATCTCCACGGCTTCATTTACCAATCCTCCGGGATTGCTTCTGAGATCGAGGATTAAATCCTCTGCCCCCTGTTTATCCTTGAGGTCAATAAGCGCCTCCCGGACTTCAGCGATGCAGTTCTGGGTGAAGTTGGTAAACCGTATATAGCCGGTATTTTCGTCAACCATTCCGTAATAGGGAACGGCAGAGATGGCGATTCTTTCTCTCCTGAGCTTTTTTGTGATCTCCTGGCCGTTTCTCCTTATGACAATCTCTGCCTCGGTGCCAGGTTCGCCCTTGAGCATGTCAGAGGCTTTTTCGGAAGACACGCCTTTCAGTGATGTTCCGTCAATGCTGATCATCAGGTCTCCCGGCCTGATACCGCTTTTATCAGCAGGGAAACCCTTGTATACATTGGTTACGAGTATGTAATCACCTGATTTTCTGATGAGGGAACCAAAACCACCATACTTGCCGGTAGTCATGAAATCAAGATCATCGGTCTCCTCTTCAGGGTAATAGACGGTGTACGGGTCAAGGGTTGCGAGCATGCTGTTAATGCTCCTGGTCACCATTTTCTCAGGGTCAATCTCATCCACATAAAAGGCATTCAGCTCCCTGAAGAGTGAGATGTATATATCAAGGTTTTTGGTGAGCCTGAAGTCCTTTTTTTCCTGCCCGCCAAGCAGAAATCCGAGGGTAATGACAGCAGTCACGGTAATTGCCGGAACCAGCACTCTCTTTTTTATTTTTTTGCTATTCATTGTCGAAATTTTCACAAAGATACTATTTAAGTCCTGATACTCTGGAAACAGCGTCCGTTACACACTTCTCAGCAAATTCGTAGGGCCTGACCGAGATATCTGTCCAGATAAGGGCGATATCTGCATGGCGTCCGGCTTGTTTCATAAGGGTTACAAGGGGCTCCTTGTTTTTACGCCAGGCCTCCCTGATTCTCCTCCGCATCAGATTCCGGTCGACGGCTTTTTTGAAATGCCTTTTGGGCACGGTGATGAGCACTCTCACGGGGTGAATTCCTTCAACGGCAGGAGTAAAACGGCAGATTACCCTCAGTGACGGCAGAATCAGGGATTTTCCTTCCGCAAAAAGTTCACTGACGGCTTTGACTCCGCAGAGTCTCTCGCTTTTACTGAATGATGCCTTCTGCTTTTTCATTGTAAAAAGAAAGCATCAATCCGGGTGGATGGATGCTTCCGGTTATATCTTATGTCTCTCCGGTGCTATTTGCAATTCTTGTTATACTCCTTAAGGAAGTTGTCAATAGCCATGGTCATTGACGGGGCCTTGGGATTGGGGGCCTGCAGATCAAGCCTGAAACCCTCGTTGGTTACCGCCTCGGCAGTGGTGGGGCCAAAGGCTGCAATTTTCACATCGCCCTGCACAAATGTCGGGAAGTTTTCCTTCAGCGATTTGATCCCCGAAGGACTGAAGAACACCAGCAGGTCATAATCAAGTTCCTTGCAATCGAAGTCCCTGCTTATGGTACGGTACATTGTACCGATGGTATGTTTGATCTTATTCTTTGCGAGAAGTTCAGGTATATCTGATTTGTGGGTATCGGAAAGGGGGACGAAAAATTTTTCCTCCTTATGTTTGATTATTACGTCAATGAGGTCTTCAAAACAGGCTTTGCCATGGAATACTTTCCTTTTCCGGTAAACAATGTACTTCTGCAGGTAAAATGCCACGTTCTCGGTAATGCAGAAGTACTTCATGGTGTCAGGAACGGTAATCCGCAACTCTTCACATATCCTGAAATAATGGTCTATTGCAATCTTTGAGGTGAAAATGATTGCAGAGAAGCTCGTAAGATTGATCTTCTGCTGCCGGAAATCCTTCGCGGAGACGCCTTCAACCTGAATAAATTGTTTGAAATCAATTTTCAGGTTATATTTTTTTGCGAGCTCGAAATATGGAGATTTCGGATTGGTTGGCTCTGGCTGCGACACTAATACCTTCCTTATTTTCAAAGCCTTAGATTTTTAGTTCACCTTCATGTTCATGCCGCTGGTCAGAACACCCCGAGTAGTTTGAGAATAACCATGACGGGCAGAACTTCAAGGGCACAAAGGTACAAAATGTAATAAAAAATAGAAACATGCCTGTCGATAAAAATGGAAAGCAACACTAAGACTCTGATTAGCAAGAATATTGCAATAATAATCAACCCTGCAATTATGAACGGAAGCGGGTTTTGAACGGCTGTAAAATGGATTAGTCCGTTAAGTATGAAAAGAAGAATTGAACAGGCGAACCATGAATTGTATATAACATTCATATACTCGCGGAAAAGGCTTTTGAAACCGGTTAATCCGGCAATAACTATGCATGAGAGGTGTCTCAGGAAAAGGGATGCAAGGAATGAGCCGGCAATAATGGCAGTCAGTCCGGTGGAGCCGTTGAAGAGAGTATCTTCAACGAGGCCTGTAACAAGCAGTGACGTGGATGCAAAAAGGCTGATATTCAGCACGGAAAAAATATTCCTGAATATCGGGGGCCAGGTAAACACCTCTGACGTGCCAACAGGGATGTTCTCTTCATTCCTCCGGAAACTGATTGATGAGAGTCCAGTGATAACAGTTCTGCGTCCGAATAGTGTCAGCAGGGTAATAATCAGGAAGGAGAGCGAGAGCAGGATGAAGCTCATGTCACTGTTCACCGGCCCGGAAGCTCTCGGTATGCCGTCAACGCGCTTCAGTCCCGAGATATAATCTGCCGTAAGCCCGGCTACTCTCTCATCCTTCACGGCAATATCTTCCGCCGGTGAGACCAGGGGAATAATCTGTCCTATGCTGAACTCTGTCTGCTGCACAGGCAGGCTGAGGGTATCAGCGGCAACACTGATGGTATCGCCCGGACCGCTGGCCATAAGCGCATGTTAATAATAGGCCGGCTTGCCGGGGTAGAACTCCGAGAGTATATGATTGGCAAGGCGGGAGGCACCTATTCTGAAATACTCCGGTGTAAGCCATTTTGCACCAAGCATATTCTTTACAATGAAGTAATAGATGAAGGCGTCATTGGGGGTGACAATACCACCGGCAGGCTTGAATCCAATCATTATGCCGGTTTCATTGTAATAATCGCGAATGGCCCGGCAGATCACCCATGCTGCCTCGGGAGTGGCTGACACGCTGCTCTTGCCCGTTGATGTTTTGACAAAGTCGGCGCCTGACTCCATGGCAATGATTGAAGCCCGGTAGATGTTCCGTTCATCTTTGAGCAGCCCCGTCTCGAGGATCACTTTCAGGGTGCTGTTTCCTGCAGCTTCCCTGATGGCCTTCAGTTCATCGATGACGGTGTCAATGTCTCCCTTGAGGAAAGTGCCAACGGGGATGACCACATCAATTTCGTCTGCACCCATGCTCACCGCCATGGAGGTCTCGAGAATCTTCACCTCTTTGAAAGTCTGGGCGGTTGGGAATGCGGCTGCCACCACGGCCAGCCTGACGCCGCATCCGCCAAGCCCCTCTTTTGCCACTTTTACAAAATTAGGGTAGACACATAGGGCTGCCACATTACTGATATCATTGAAATGATAGCTGAACCCGGCTGTTTTTTCAGCGAAGCTCCTGATGGTGCCATCACTGTCAGAAGTGTTGAGGCTGGTGAGATCGATAAATGAAAAAATATCTTTCAGAATCAAAGCCCTTTCCTCAGCGCCAGGCATCCTTTTGGCCTCGGCAATACATTCACCCATCTCTCCGGGCGAGTAATCGTTAATAAAGAGTTTTTTATATAACTTGCTCATAATGAGTTTTATATATAATAAACAACAGACAGTCTGACAGCCGTCAAACGGGGATCAATTTAGTTGTTTTTAGTGAAAAGCAAATAAAAATCAGATTATTTACGAAGGCTTTTATTTCTAGCCAGCGAGGCGAATATTCCTGCAAAGCAGAGAATGGAGAAAATTATGAATCCGGTCTTCATTGAATTCATAAGCTGCGGATAGTTGCCCGGGTTGATTTTTTCCTGCCCCATATAGATGGTAAGCAGCATCAGTGCTATTGCCATGCTGAGGGTCTGTCCCACGTTTCTCATCGTTCCGAGCATGCCCGAGGCATTGCCCAGCTGTCTTTTCTCCACCGAGCTCATGATTGCATTTGAGTTTGGCGAGGAGAAGAGTGAAAAACCGGCTCCCATTATTACCAGTATTGCCACAATTGATGTCACCGGGGTCTGCTCATTCAGGAAACAGAGCATTATGAGTCCGGCAGAAGTGATACCCATGCCGGTTGAGGCCAGCATGCCCGGGTTGTATTTGTCAGAGAGTTTCCCGGCTGCAGGCGAGAAGAGAGCCATGGTAAGTGGCCATGACATCAGCACAAAGCCTGCTTCGCGCGGTCCGAGATCTTTGATGTACTGCAGGAAAAGACTCAGGAAGAAGCCGATTGCGCTTGTGGCGGCATAATGTATCAGTGCTGCAAGGCTTGAGAATGCGAAGATTCTGTTATGTGAGATCAGCGTAACGTCAAACAACGGATGAACAACCTTTTTCTCCCACATGATGAAGAGAGGCATCAGCACCACTCCGGTTGCAGTTATCGCCCATCCCTCCGCGGAGGGCAGCCTGGAGAAGCCGTACATAAGCGCTGCCATGGAGATGCCGTAGATTACTGATCCGGTCCAGTCAAAACTCTCTCCCTTTGCTTCAGCCCATTCCCGTTTCATCTTCGTCCGGATGAGAATAAGGCTTATTATTCCCATGGGAACCAGTAAGGCAAATATACTCCTCCATCCCGGGTAACGGGTAAGCAGGCCGCCCAGGAAGGGCCCCGAGGCCAGCCCGATATAGACTGCCGTCACGTTGATTCCCATTGCCCGTCCCCTCTCACCAGGGGGGAAGACCGATGTAAGAATGGCCATGTTGGTTCCGAACATCATTGCCCCGCCGATACCCTGCAGAATCCTGCTGCCAATCAGCCACCTGATGCCCGGGGTAAATGTCAGCAGGATCATTGAAAGAGTGAATACCGCCATCCCTGCAGTGAACACCTTCCTGCGCCCCAGTATGTCACCGGCCCTTCCTGCCGGAAGCAGCAATATTGAGGTGGTAAGCATGTAACTGCTTATGATCCAGTTTAATGTAACGGCATTAAGGCTGAGCTCTTTTCCTATTGAGGGAAGGGCGAGATTAACTGCCGAGCCCATGAACGGGGTCAGGAAGGATGCGAATACCGTGACAGTTAGTACTGATCGCTTAAGTTCCTTTTCTGTCATTCCCTGTTTTTGCTGTCAATAATAATTGTAACGGGGCCGTCGTTGACGAGTTCAATATCCATCATTGCACCGAAAACCCCCGTGGCCGGAATTCTGCCAAGAAGGCCTGTTGTACGCGATATGAACTCCTCATACAACGGGATTGCCTTTTCCGGCCTGGCAGCACGGATATATGAAGGCCTGTTTCCCTTTCTGGTTGAGGCATGAAGGGTGAACTGGCTGACAATCATTATTTCGTTTCCGGTCTCAACAGCGGAGAGATTCATAACCCCGTTGCTGTCATCAAACAGCCGGAGGTTCACCACCTTGGCGGCCATCCAGTTTACATCCTCAGCACTGTCTGCATCTTCAAATCCGGCAAGCACCATCAGGCCCTTCCCTATTGACGAATGTACCTTCCCGTCAATTGTCACGGAAGCCCTTTTCACTCTCTGTACAACTATTTTCATACCATAAAAACAGGATGGTAAAAATAGCAAATATTACTATTTTTGCGCCCATCAGTCACTCATGGACCTGATTACCATCACAGCAATAGCCCTGGGCCTTTCCGTTGACAGTTTCGCTGTCTCGCTCTCCTGCGGAGTGATTGAGTCGAAGATTCACTTCAGAAATGCGGTACGCATTGCCTTCATTCTTGCCCTGTTTCAGGGCGGACTGACGGTACTGGGTTTTTTCCTCGGGTCAGCGGTTTCAGACTACATCTCGAGGTATGATCACTGGGTGGCTTTTATTCTTCTGATGGTTCTCGGGATAAGGATGGTTATCGGCGGACTGAAGGGGAGTTCCGACCGCCAGCCCATAGACATCAACCGGTTGCCGGTGGTACTGACAATGGCGGTGGGCACAAGCATTGACGCCTTTGCAGTGGGCATCAGCCTTGCCTTTCTGAAGGTCAGGATCTGGACGGCCGGGCTGATAATAGGAGCAGTAACCTTCCTGGCATCCATGACTGCGATCCGGATCGGCAAGTATGCCGGCACCCGCCTTGGTTCAAAGGTTGAGATAATCGGGGGTATTATCCTGGCAGTAATCGGGATACGCATTCTTGCCGGGCATCTCATGTCCGGCGGTTGATCCGGCAGGAAGTATTGCGTGCTGATGCCCTCCCAGGCGGATGAATGAATGGTTAAAACGGTATCATGAACCGTTCCCTGCCTGAAAAAGCAGCCATTTCCCTGAATCCGGCCCTCTTCAAAAGGTCATAGGCTTCGCGGAAATATTGTCCGACACGTTCAGGAAAATGAGCGTCAGAGTTGACGCATACAGCCACCCCCTGCTGCGCAAAAAGATGCAGGTATTGTTTGTCAGGATAAAAATCACGGAGCGGCTTGTTACGTCCGTTGGTATTCAGTTCAAAGGCAACATCATGAATGGAAAATGAAGAAGCCATCATGCTGTAAAGGAGGGATATGTCAGCCTGCGGGTAAAAGCGGAAAATGCGCACGAGATCAGGATGCCCCATGATGTCAAAGAATCCCGTGGAGGCAGCCTCGCAGACCAGGTTGAAATAGTTCTCATAGATATTGTCAACATCTCTCCCGATATAAAACTGAGGGCCGAGGTCCACGGTTTCATCTCCCAGATAGTGGACCGAACCGATTATGAAGTCGAAGGGAAACGAATCAATAATCCTTTCCGTATCCTTTTCGGTGCCGGGCAGATAGTCAATCTCGAGGCCGAGCCTGACAGCAATTTGCTCCTTATACTCCGTCTTAAGCCTCATTATGTGTTCGGCGTAAGCCGGAAGCCTGTCATGATCAATACACCAGTCCCTGTCTCTTCCCAGCGGGTTCAGGTGTTCAGAAAAGCCCACCTCCCTGAGTCCGGCTCTTATAGCTGCTTCTATATATGCCTCTGGCTCACGCTTCCCGTCACTGTAGAGGGTATGCATGTGATAATCAGTTCCGTAAATCATCTCTGCTGCTGTAATAAACTGGCAAGTACTGCTTCAAAAATATAAAAGGTGAACGAATAATGTCAGGGATTCTCTTAAATTTGTGGTAATATATGGTTGCTGAAGCAAATACCCCGAAAAACAATTGCAAATGCCTTTCCTGCGAGTTGAGGAATCTTGTATTCACCAACCTGGCGGAGGATGATGTAAGGCGTGTCTGTGAATCAAAGGAGGAGTTCTCATATCTCAAGGGCGAGATCATTCACAGCGAGGGGGAATCGATAAAATACTTCAAATATCTTAAGAACGGCCTTGTCAAACTCTTCAGAGTGACGCCTGAAGGCAACGAGCAGATCATTACCATTACCAGGCCTTTTGAATTTGTAAGCAACACCAACGCCTTCCATGAGGAGAGGTACAGCTACTCGCTCTCTGCCCTTGAAGATTCCATAGTGTGCTGCGTGCATATAGAGTTCATCAAGGATCTGATACTCCGGAACGGGAAATTTGCGCTGAACCTGATCTCTTCTTATGCCCGCACCGCGGAAGGAATCATCTCTCTCGGACTGGAGATCAGGAAGAGAAACCTGGCCGGCCGCACAGCTTTTGTGCTGCTCTATTTTTCAAATGAGATCTATCATTCGAGGATTTTTGAGCTTCCGGTCTCACGGAAGGAGATTGCAGACCTCATCAGCATGAGTTCAGCCAATGTGATACGTACCTTCTCGGAATTCAGGCGTGATGGTATAATCAGGGCCAACGGCCGCAATATAGAGATCATTGACATAAACAAGCTGGAGGTGATTTCACGGCGAGGCTGATCATTGCACCGAAATAATTATCTTGATAGCGTTTAATCTTAACCTTTCTGTCCGACATGAAAAAAATTACCGGAGCCTTTATTCTGTTCCTGTTTGTCTCACTCATATTCCCCGTTGAGGCGCAGCAGCCCGTCCTGCCTGACTCATCACTCTATACTGTAAAGGGACCGCGGCACGGCGTCAGTTTCTTTCCCCGGGTGTATCACCCGGAAGTTGAATACACCCCCGGTGATACTCTCACCTTTGACAGGTATCATACCTACGGGGTGATGTGCCACTGGATGAACCGGTGGGCGGAGGATTATCCGGAAATAGTCACCCTTTATGAGACAGGCCGCAGCTATGAGGGGAGGCCTGTCATGCAGATGACAATCACCAGCAGCAAGAACGGTTCGGACACTGACAAGCCCGGGGCCTTCTTTGAGGGAAACAGGCACAGCGGAGAGATAACCAGTGCTGAGTCAGTACTGTGGCTGGCCAGGCACCTGATAGAAGGATATGGCAATGACCCGTCAGTTACCGACCTGCTTGACCATTTCACCGTTTACCTCAGGCCAGTCAATAATCCTGATGGACATGAGCTGTACCTCAACACTGCCCAGAGCAACCGCAGTACCGTGCGGCCCGATGACAATGACGGCGACGGACTCTTTGACGAGGACGCACCGGAGGACCTTGACGGTGATGGCATTATCCTGACGCTGCGCTGGCCTGACAGGAAAAACGGCACATTGATTCCTGACCCGGATGACCCCTCGGGTAGGATCATGAAGAGAGTGCCACGTGGCGAGGGAATCTATGCTACATCATCAGAGGGAATTGACAATGATGGTGACGGCAGGATCAATGAAGACGGCATAGGCGGGCTTGACCTGCACCGCAACTATCCGGAGAACTGGAGACCCGAGAGGGAACAGACAGGCAGGGGTTTCACCCAGCGGGGAGCAGGAGCATATCCGCTCAGCGAACCCGAGACAAGGGCAGTCTTTACCTTCCTGATGACTCACCCCAATATCTATGTTGTCAACTCAATGGACACCACCGTGCCTATGCACCTCCGCGCTCCGTCAACATCGCCATCAGAGGAGAGAATGTACCCCGAGGACCTGAAGTGGTACCGCTATTTTGATGACCTGGGCAGGAACATCACCGGTTACGAGAGAGCAGGAGACGTCTATGATGACTACGGTTACGGGTCACCGCTCTTCGGCCATGGCCCTGACTTCGGATACTGGTACTATGGTGCAATATGGTATGGAGATGAGCTGTGGAACGGCGGAAGACACAAGGATTATGACGGTGACGGCGACAAGGACCAGATTGACATGCTGGCATGGGATGATGAGGAGAATAACGGCGAGGGTTTTCATGAGTGGAAGCCTGTGAGCCATCCGGTCTATGACAGTGTGGAGGCCGGCGGATTCCATCCGAAGTTTTTCAGCCAGAATCCACCGCCTGCTCATCTTGAAAAATGGGCCTCAAACCAGGCGCTCTTTAATAAGGAGCTTATAAGCCATCTGCCCAGGCTGGAATGGGAGGAGTACTCGGTTAAAAGAATAAAAAAATACCGCGCAGATTCGGCCGATTATAAGCTGACCATCAGGTTCAGGAATGCCGGCAAGCTCCCCACCGCCCTCAGACAGGCACACCTTGTCAAGATGGTCAGGCCTGATGAGGTAAGAGTGAAATTTGCCGCTGATACCACCGGCACGCCCCGCAGCAGGGTTATTGAACCGGCTCCACCGGTTAGCGGACGCGGAAGCATGATGATGTTTGAAGAGTGGAACCGGAGGCCTGACTATATAACTGCCACCGTGGGCTATACCCCGGGAGGGGCTACCGCCGAGGCAAACTTCATCATCAGGGTATACGGTGAAACAGAGATCAGGGGAACAGCAACCGTGGTAACCACCAGGGCGGGGATACTTCCGGAGAAAGAGTTTATTATCGGAAGCATAACTTCACAGGAAAGCTCGCGGGTTCCGTCGGCACAGGCCAGAAGCACCGACTGAGAACAACTGTAGCCTTCACGGAAGTAACCTGAAGCCTTATCTTTTTGCTCATCTGTTTTTTGTCAAAAATATTTAAAAATCCAGCGAGCTTTAGTTTGCTTTTTTGATATGATTTGGAAAAGTTCTATTTTTATAGCTTGCATTAATAGTTTTAAACACATCATTTACAATGGCAAACCAGAAGAAAACTAAAGGAGTGATTGGAATCCTGACGGGAGGAGGAGACGTTCCCGGTCTGAACCCCGCTATCAGGGCGGTTACCATCAGGGCTAACAGGGAAGGTTATAAAGTAATAGGGCTGCGCAGGGGCTGGGGTGGCATCCTTGAGATTGTCAGGGATCCCAAGGCTGACAACAGCCTGTGTTATCAGGTTCTTACTGATGACATGGTGAACAGGACAGGAAGGACAGGTGGCACTTTTCTTCACACATCGCGCACAAGGCCGAGCCATGTGGCAAAGAACTACGTTCCCGACCATCTCAAGGATACCTACAAGGATGAAATCAATGATATGACCCCGGAGGTGCTGAAGAACCTCGAATGGCTGGGTATTGACTACCTGATCCCCATCGGAGGAGATGACACCCTCAGTTATGCCGTGCATCTCTACAAGCAGGGAGTGAAGGTTGTTGCCATTCCCAAGACCATGGACAATGACGTTCCGGGAACAGACTACTGCATCGGGTTCAGCACATGCGTCACCCGTACGATACAGATGACCAACTCACTTCGCACTTCAGCAGGGTCACATGAGCGTATCATGGTACTGGAGGTGTTCGGAAGGTATGCCGGTTTCACGGCAATGCTGCCCACCATGGCGGGCGCTGCAAACAGGTGCGTCATTCCTGAGTATAAATTTGACATTGAGCAGCTTACAAGACTGCTTGTAGAGGATCGCAACACCAATCCCAGCCGGTATTCGATTGTTCTGGTCTCTGAGGGCACCCTCTACAAGGGGGGTGAGATGATCTTCCAGGACCATGAGCATGATGCCTACGGGCACGCCAAGCTGGGAGGCATCGGAGACCTTATTTCTGCAGCGATAAAGGAACATTCAGCCAAATTCAACAACGGAAAAACCATCAATATCATCAATCAGAAGCTTGGCTACATGGTCAGGGGCGGTGACCCTGACGCAGTTGACTCGATAGTTCCGATGGCATTCGGCAACCTGGCCCTTGACCTCATAATGAAGGGTATTCACGGCAGGGTGGTAGTGCTCAAGAACGGGCGCTATGACAATGTGCCGATTGACGTGGTCACCTCCTCCAAGAAGATTGTTAAAGTTGCGGAATACTACAATACTGAAAGGCTCAGGCCTTACTATTCCAATTTCGAGATGAAGCCCTTTTTCCTGATGGCTTCAGAGTATTGATGACAATTGACAAATCAGGTATAAAATGAGTGATGCCCGCCGAATCGTGGTGTCACTTTTTTTATTTTTGCTGCAAAATCAGGCTGGTGAAAAGGGGCATTGTCATAAAATCGACCGGGAAGCGCTACCGGGTGGCTGATGAGGAGGGGAACATATATGAGTGCCTCCTCCGGGGGCGCTTCAGGGTGAGCGGGGCACGAACCACCAATCCTGTTGCCGTTGGAGATCATGTGAGATTTGACGCTGATGAGGGGGTCATCACAGAGCTCATGCCCAGATGCAACTATATTATCCGCAGGGCTACGAACCTTTCGCGCGAGTCGCAGATAATTGCCGCCAATATTGACCAGGCATTCCTCATCATAACGGTGAAGATGCCAGTGACACTGGTTGAGTTCATCGACAGATTCCTCGCCACGGCGGAAGCCTACCGAATACCTGCTGTTATCTTAATAAACAAGACGGACCTCTACGGAGAGGAAGAGATGGCCCGCGCTTACCAGATAAGGGATGTCTACGAAAAGATCGGCTACCGCGTGATGATGATCTCGGCCACTGAAGACAAGAGCCTGGCCAGGGTTGAAGATGCCCTGCGAAACCGGATAACCCTCTTCTCCGGCAACTCGGGAGTAGGCAAGAGCACTCTCCTCAACAGGCTCAACCCGAAGCTTTCCCTGACAACAGGCTCCATTTCCGATTACCACGAACAGGGTAAACACATAACCACCTATCCGGAAATGCACCCTGTTGCCGATGGCGGTTATGTCATTGATACACCGGGCATAAAAGCTTTTGGAGTAATAGATTTCGACCGTAATGAAATCTATCACTTTTTCCCGGAGATCTTCAGGATCTCATCAGGGTGCAGGTTCTATAACTGCCTTCACCTTGACGAACCTGACTGCATGGTCAGGGAAGCGGTGGCCCGCGATGACATAGAACTATGGAGGTACAGAAGCTACATAAGTATGATGCTGGAGGACAATGAAAAATACAGATAAGCGTTATCATACCGGTACACAAAGACAATGAAAAGGGCATCGCTTGCAGCATATATTGCTTTCATTCTGCTGATGCTGGTCACGTCACTGTTCTATATCAGTCTCTACAGGAACCAGATTGAATATTCGAACAAGTTGTTGGACAGGCAGGTAATGATTGCTGGGTCTGACATCGACAATACCAGCATGTATATTATCAGCGACCTGACCGAGATCGGTTTTTCCGATGACATCACCCTTTTCTTTGCCGATCCCGGGGTCAATGAACGGGTCCGGGAAAAGATGAAACTCTATTACTCAAAATACAGTGATATCATCGTCGGGCTTATGTTTTACAACACAAATGGCGATGTATATACACTCTTCAAGGATGAAGAGCGAAATTCCTGGCTTGACGGATCATACAGGGCTCAGACTGTACCCACCATGCACACCATGGATAAGCTTGAGCCTGACCGTGACAGGTACAAATATTACCTTCCGGTACTCCATGAGGGTGAAGTACTGGGGAACCTGGTGATTACCATTGATTTCCGGCGCTATTTCTCCGGCATCTTTGCCAAGTATAACCTTGAAAAGTACCAGTGGCAATGGGTAATCAGTGATTCCGGCACGATAATATTCGACAACGGCGGGGATAAGAGGAGCTATACCAATGTTGACCGCATTACCCGGGCACTTGAACAGGGCAATTCCGGAAGGCTGACACATGCGATGAGAACTGAGGGTGAGAATGGAAAGAGAGAGGAGATACTCTCGTCATACTATCCCGTCAACATCCTGGGTCTTGACTTTAGTCTGGTATTCTCGGCATATATGGAGTTCTTTCAGAAATACATTGTCAGGAACAGTGTTATTCTGGGGCTGCTGACCATGCTGACCATACTCTTTATCATATTGCTTTTCAGAAGGTTTTCGAGGAAGCAGTCAAAGGCACTTGAGATGAAGACCACCTCGGAAGCCGGCCTGCTTTCCATCATTGACCGGATGCCCGTCGGGTTTATCATTCATAACAAGGGAATGGAGATACTTCGTGCCAACAGGCAGGCGGCCGGTCTCTTTGCATTTGAGGATGAGACAGCGATTACCGGCAAGCTCATGCCTGACCTCTCGGGGAATAAATATGCCATGGATATTGCCGGTAAGCTGGGAGAGGGGAAGGTGATCAGGCTTCCCTCCCCGGGAGGGGAAAAGATCATTTTCCTCAACACTGTTCCTGTTACATATAACGGAGAAGAGTGCACGCTGGAGGCGCTGATTGATATCACCTCACTTGAGCTGGCACGCCGGCATGAGGCTGACGCGAATATCGCCAAGTCAGAACTCCTGGCGCGGATGAGTTTCGAGATACGCACACCGCTCAACGGCATACTTGGAATGACGGAGATGCTCAACAGGTCAGACCTTCCGGAAGAATCAAAGGAGGTGGCAAGACTGCTCAGGCGATCGGCCGAACTGCTTCTCACCATCATCAATGATATCTTCGACGTTTCAAAGGTGGAAACAGGAAAGATGATTCTTGACGAGATACCCTTCAGGCTGCGTGATGAGGTGGCTTACTGTATCAACATGATCAGGCGCCGGAACCCGGAGATCCCCGTCAAGATTGAATCTGAGATAGAACAGGCAGTGCCTGAAAACATCATAGGTGATCCCTACAGGCTGAGACAGGTGATCATCAACCTCATGACCAACTCGGTTGCCGGCACACAGTCGGGACTGATAAAGCTCAGCTGCCGTGTCAGGAAGTCGGAAGGAAACAGCTTCATGCTTGAGTTCACCCTCACTGATAGCGGCAATACCTATACCAGGGCCGAGATAAAGAGGCT
>WXFE01000059.1 GCA_009881065.1 Bacteroidales bacterium
CTGGCGATGGGTACCCTGAAGGGTGAGCAGCTTACATAGGTGAGCCCGTTTTTGAAGCAGAACTCAACTGATGCCGGGTCACCACCCTGCTCTCCGCAGATACCTATCTTGATATCCGGACGGGTTGCACGGCCCTTCTCGCATGCCATGGTGATCAGCTGTCCTACACCATCCTGATCAATGGTCTGGAACGGGTCAGCATCCAGCATCTTGCTGTCAAGATACTCATGGAGGAAGCCTCCTATGTCATCGCGGCTGAATCCGAAGGTCATCTGCGTCAGGTCATTGGTGCCGAACGAGAAGAACTCGGCGGTTCTTGCCATGCGGTCGGCCAGCAGCGTGGCGCGCGGTATCTCAATCATTGTTCCGAACTTGTGGTCAATCTTGCTGAGGTTGAATTTCTTCAGTACTTCGGCAAGAACCTTGTCGTACAGCTTCTTCGTAACATCCAGTTCAGAAACGTCACAGGTGACCGGGACCATCAGCTCGGGCACCGGGTTCTTGCCTTCTTTCAGCAGTTCTGCCGTAGATTCGAACATAGCCCTGATCTGCATCTCTGAGATCTCGGGATAGGTAATGCCGAGGCGGACGCCACGGTGGCCCATCATCGGGTTCGATTCATGCAGAGATTCGCCTCTCTTTGCAATGGCTTCAACGGTAATGCCCAGTGCTTTTGCAAGCTCAGCCTGCGTCTCGGGGCTATGAGGAACGAACTCATGAAGAGGCGGATCGAGCAGACGGAATGTCACGGGCCGTCCGTCCATCGCTTCCAGTGTCCCTTTCATGTCTTTCTTCACGAAGGGGAAGAGCTCGTCAACAGCCTGCCTGCGCTCTTCTTCACTCTCGCTGAGGATTATCTTGCGGAGGATAAAGAGCGGCTTTTCCGCACCAAGGCCGTAGAACATATGCTCGGTACGGAAGAGACCGATTCCCTCAGCTCCGAATTCGAGTGCCATCTTTGCATCAACAGGATTGTCGCAGTTGGTGCGGACACCCATGGTGCGGTTCTTGTCAACCAGTTTCATGAACGACTGGAACCTGGGATTCTCTGATGCATCCATCAGTTTCAGCGAACCTGTGTAAACATTGCCTTTCGTTCCGTTCAGGGTGATGATGTCACCCTCTTTCAGAACTACATCTGATCCGGTTATCCTGACTTTTTTACCTGCAACGTCAACATGGAGGCTGCCTGCACCTACTATGCAGCACTTGCCCCAGCCACGTGCCACGAGGGCAGCGTGCGAGGTCATACCACCGCGTGCAGTGAGAATGCCTTCTGCTGCGCGCATCCCTTCAACATCCTCGGGGTTGGTCTCCTCGCGGATAAGAATAACCTTCTCGCCCCTGCGGTTCCATGCCACTGCATCCTCTGCCGTGAAGACTATCTTGCCTACTGCAGCACCAGGACCGGCGGGCAGACCCTTGACCAGCGGGGAAACCTTCTTCTCAGCATCCGGGTCACAAATCGGGTGGAGGAGTTCATCAAGCTGAGCAGGATTAACCCTCATCACAGCAGTTTTCTCATCAATGAGACCTTCCTGAAGCATATCCATTGCCATGTTCAGGGCAGCGGTACCGGTACGCTTGCCGGAACGGCACTGAAGCATATAGAGGGTGCCTTCCTGGATGGTAAACTCAATATCAAGCATGTCACGGAATGATTTCTCAAGGATGTCTCTGATTTCCACCAGTTCCCTGTATGTTCCGGGCATTAACTCCTGCATGCTGTGCAGGTGCTTGTTCTGTTCGTTCTTGGTGTCATCGTTAAGCGGGTTCGGGGTGCGGATACCTGCAACCACGTCTTCGCCCTGTGCATTTACAAGCCACTCTCCGTAAAAGAGATTCTCGCCGGTTGCCGGGTTACGGGTGAATGCAACGCCGGTGGCTGATGAGTCACCCATGTTTCCGTACACCATAGCCTGCACGTTAACCGCTGTTCCCCACTCATCAGGAATTCCTTCAATCCTGCGGTATGAAACAGCCTTCTTGCCATTCCAGCTCTTGAAAACAGCTTTGATGCTGCCTTCCAGCTGCTCACGCGGGTCATCCGGGAACTCTTTCCCGAGTGTCTTCTTAATACGCTTCTTGAATTCTTCGGCAAGGTTTTTCAGATCATCGGATGTAAGATCGGTGTCTGCTTTGTAACCTTTGCTGTGCTTGTATTCGTCAAGCATCTCGTCGAGTTGCTTGCGGATTCCCCTGCCGTCTGAAGGCTCAATTCCTTCAGCCTTCTCCATAACCACGTCTGCATACATCATGATCAGACGGCGGTATGAATCCCATACGAAACGGGGGTTGCTGGTCTTTTTGATAAGGCCGGGGATGGTCTTGGAGCAGAGGCCAATGTTGAGAACAGTGTCCATCATGCCGGGCATCGAGCTGCGGGCACCTGAACGGCATGAAACAAGGAGTGCATTCTCACTGTCACCGTATTTCATACCCATTGCCTGCTCGGTCTTTTTCATGGCTTCCCATACTTCCGGCATCAGTTCTGCCGGAAGCTGAGTGTTGTTTGCATAATACTCAGTACACACATCAGTGGTGATTGTGAAGCCGGCAGGTACCGGAAGGCCCAGAAGGCACATCTCAGCCAGGTTGGCTCCCTTGCCACCAAGCAGGTTTCTCATGTCAGCCTTACCCTCGGCTGTCTTGTTTCCAAAGGAATAAACGCGCTTAACTTTTGACATATTCGATATTGGTTATTAATTAATACTCTCTTTTTTTGCGATCCGCAAAGGTAATAAAAAGAAACGAATAAAGGAATAGCTTTTATCATTTTACAGGGGTCGCCTTTACCGGCAGTGAGACAGTGCATTGGCAGCAGTTGCAGAGATCTGTTTTCTTCAGTGGGCCAATGGCTCCCAACTGTTGCAGTGATCTGTTTCCGGCTGTCGGATGATAATGATTTGCGGCTGTTGCCGCGAGCTGTTTCCTGCAGTGCAACAATGTATTCGCGGCTGTTGCAACATCAGCGGCGACGGGCCCTGGGATGATACATCAGCACAGTGTCACGCAGGTAGCTGCGGTCAATATGTGTGTAGATCTCCGTGGTGGTTATGGATTCATGCCCCAGCATCTCCTGAATGGCCCGGAGGTCAGCGCCTCCCTCAACCAGGTGAGTGGCAAAGGAGTGGCGGAGGGTATGCGGACTGATGGTTTTTGTTATCCCGACGGCGGCAGCACAATCCCTGACAATGTTGAACACCATAACCCGTGTCAGCCTCCTGCCCCGCC
>WXFE01000060.1 GCA_009881065.1 Bacteroidales bacterium
ACGGAAGGAATGAACACCGTAGCACCTGCCACCCCCACCCCGGTGGTATCTGTGACAATACCGGAGATGACTTTCATCTGTCCGTTGAGGAAGCCGGCGGAGATAACTGACAGAAGTATGGAAGCTGTAAGCACTCTTATGGCTGAAGACCTGACCATCAGTCTCTCCTTTTTTTCTTGCGGCTCTTTTGCTTCTTAACCCTGACCTCCTTTGAGGGTTCATTCTTCAGCATTCCGCTTTTAACTCCCTGGACAAATTTCTGCCAGGCTAATGGATTGAGCAGGTTGTTGCCGGGAAGCTGGCCTCTGGTGTAGAGCTCGTCAGACATCCGCTGCATGGTGTAGTGGTATGCTTCACCGGGTGTGGGACGCGTGTCACTCCATATCTGCTGCTGGACCATTGCAAGGTTATATTCCAGGTTTTCCATCAGGGGGTCCTTGGGTTTATTTTCGAGAACAGCCCTCTTGAATTCAGAATAGGTCTTCCATGGAAGAACAAGTACCTCTCCGATCTGGATTGTATCGGTGACCATCATCACATCTGTTGTGTAATGATCGCCTGTGGCAGTTACGGGGATGGTCAGCAGTGTCGGTTTATAGCCTATGCAACTGAAGAATACAGTATCACCGGGAGTGCTTATTATAGAGAAGATACCCCTGTGATCACTTGCAGCTCCCCGGCGCAGGTGCGTTGAATATATACTTACATCACGAACAATGAATCCACTTTCATCTGCTGTCATGCCGTCTATCTGTATATATAGTCTCTCACCGCCCTGGGCACCCAGCCGCGGGAAAGAGAACAACAGCATGATACAAATCACAAAAAGCTTCTTCAAAGACTGATAATTTTATGACGTAAAGTAAACAATAATGACATTTGCTACTTGATTTTAACATAACTTTAATCATCTTTATTGTCACCGTAATTGTGAACTAACTAAAGCTAAATAATTATGCATAAACTCTTATTGCTTGGAGATGAGGCCATTGCGCAGGCTGCTCTGGATGCAGGACTGAGCGGAATGTATGCTTATCCTGGTACTCCGTCAACTGAGATTATGGAGTACATCCAGGCTTCGCCGCAGGCTGCGGCAGACGGTGTTCACCGTGAATGGTCATCAAATGAGAAGACAGCCATGGAGGCTGCCCTGGGCATGTCATATGCCGGCAAGAGGGCAATGGTTGCAATGAAGCATGTGGGTTTGAATGTTGCAGCAGACGCATTCATCAACTCGGCGGTGACGGGAGTCAACGGAGGGCTGGTGGTTGTTTCTGCTGATGATCCCTCAATGCATTCATCCCAGAATGAGCAGGACTCACGCTTTTATGGCAGGTTTGCCATGGTGCCGGTAATGGAACCGCGTAACCAGCAGGAGGCCTATGACATGATCTTTGAAGCCTTTGCCCTGTCAGAGAGGTACAGGCTTCCTGTGTTGTTCAGGATCACAACCAGGCTGGCACATTCAAGATCATCTGTTGCACGGAGGGATAGGATTGCTCAGAGCAGTGTTTCAATGCCTTCAGATCCTCGTCGGTTTATACTTCTTCCCGCGATAGCCAGGAGGCAGTACAGGGCTCTTGCAGAGGCATATGAGAAACTGTACACTGACGATGCTGTTGACGGTCTTAACAGGCTGAAAACCGGCAACGGCAGGGGCACCGGGGTCATTGCCTGCGGGATTGCTTACAATTACCTGATGGAAAACATTGCTGACAGGGCAGGTGATTATCACGTTCTTTCAGTGGGTGCTTATCCGCTCAACAGGGAAAAGGTTGCAGCGCTGGTGGATAATTGCGACAGGGTTCTTGTGCTGGAGGAGGGTTATCCGATAATAGAGGAGCAACTAAGGGGTCTTCTTGATCGTGACGTTAAAGTTCTGGGCAGGATGGATGGCACGGTACCCCGTGACGGGGAGCTGAATCCTTCGATTGTTGCCACTGCTTTGGGTCTCAAAGCCGGTCAGGGCAGGGAAGTCCCCCTGCTGGTGCGTCAGCGTCCCCCGTCGTTTTGCAAGGGGTGCGGACATGCCGACATGTACCAGGCGCTTACGGAGGTGATGGCTGAAGCCGGACAGGGACGCGTTTTTGCAGATATCGGCTGTTATACCCTCGGCGCCCTGCCACCGTACAACATAGTCAATTCATGTGTTGATATGGGAGCCTCGGTGACAATGGCCATCGGAGCTGCAGATGCCGGCCTGTTTCCGGCAGTGGCAGTGATAGGTGACTCTACCTTCACCCATTCAGGCATGACAGGACTGCTTGATGCGGTGATCAAGAACTCACCGATAACAGTGATTATTTCTGACAACTACACTACCGGGATGACCGGGGGGCAGAAATCACAGGCCACTGACAGACTGGAGAACATCTGTCTGGGACTGGGTGTTGATCCTGATCATCTGAAGGTGATAGTGCCTCTGAGAAAGAATCATGAGGAGAACAAAGCCGTTATCCGCAATGAACTCAATTATCACGGTATCTCGGTGATACTGGCAAGACGGGAGTGCATTCAGACGGCATCACGTAGCAAAAAAGCCAGGGCGGCTGAGAAAGACAAATCAAAGGAATGATATGAAATGTGATATTATACTAGCAGGAGTGGGAGGACAAGGTATTCTCTCAATTGCAGCCACGATAGGGCTTGCAGCTGTTGAACAGAATCTCTTTCTTAAACAGGCAGAGGTTCATGGCATGAGTCAACGCGGGGGTGACGTGCAGTCGCACCTGCGTCTCTCTGACAGTGAGATCTTTTCAGATCTCATACCGCACGGAGGTGCAGATCTGATAATAAGTGTGGAGCCTATGGAGGCACTTCGCTACCTGCCATGGCTCTCAGAGAACGGATGGCTGGTAACCAATTCAGTCCCCTTTGTGAATATCTCCAATTACCCGGAGGCGGGAGAGGTGCTGGCTGAACTGGACAAGGCGGGAAACACCATTGTGCTTGATGCAGACAGCATTGCACGTGACCTGGGGTCAACCCGGTCGGGAAACATGGTCATACTGGGTGCTGCTTCGTCATTCATATCGATGCCCTTCAGTGCGCTTGAGGATGCGGTCAGGAAGATGTTCAGCCGCAAGGGAGAAGAGGTCGTTGAGGTCAATCTGAAGGCGCTGCGTGCCGGGAGGGATGCGGCAGCGGCCAGGTAACAGGTCTGACTGCCTGAGGAGAGGAAAGGCGCGCAGCAAACAGGCCCCGGCGCTATGCCGGAGCCTGCCAGCGAGACACCCTCAGCGAAGTGCCTGATTCACTTCTCCCTGGCTCTGCCACTCCGGCGGGTGGAAGCACCGGCCTCAGCCGGTTCATCAGCCATCCCTGCTGACGGATCACCGGCAACATCCACCACGGGTTCATCATTGATCATGTTTCTCGGTCTGGATCCGGAGCCAAGCATTACCATGTCTGAGGCCACGATTTCCGTAACGTTCCTCTGGATTCCGTTTTTGTCAGTATAGGAGCGATAGCTTATGCGCCCCTCGATGCATACTTCCTTACCCTTTGTGAGATACTTCGAGGTGAGTTCGGCAAGACCGTTCCATACCACGATACTGTGCCAGGTGGTCTCGTCGATCCTTGCACCTTCCGAGTTTTTGTAGCTCTCATTGGTTGCAAGGTTGAAGCGGGCAACCTTCTTTCCTCCCTCAAGCGTTCTGAATTCCGGGTCCTGTCCCAGGCGACCGATCAGCTGAACTTTGTTTCTTAATGCATTCATGACATTCGTTTTTGGTTAATAATGCTGTTGTCGATACAAATGTGCACCCTCGCCGGAAATTGATTCGGTTGTTAACCACTTCTATACGTTTAGCAGTCGTTTATATCCGTTTGTAAACGGGTTACTGAATATTAATCAGAATGATATACGGTTTTCCTTATGCCTGTTCCATGATTTTTTTTATCTTTATAAAAATATCTTGCTGTGGAAAGGTTATGTCTCGACTGCGGAGCCAGGCTCCTCGGACGGTCAGATAAGAAATTCTGTTCTGACCAGTGCCGGAACAACTACAACAATCGTCTTAACCGTGATCAGAACAACTATGTGCGCAATGTTCATGCGCAACTCAGGCGTAACAGGAGAATCCTTTCTGACCTTTTCGGGGACGGTCATCACCATATTCACCGTGATGCACTTATAGCCCAGGGCTACAATTTTACCTTCTTTACACATCTTGTCGAAACAAGTGATGGTTTACGCTGGTCTTTCTGTTTTGAATATGGCTTCAGGGTCTCTGGCAAGGGTTATCTGGAGCTTCAGAAGAGCAGCAGCTATCTTGACCTGGTTCCGGAAGAGCAGGAAGATCAGGATAATCAGGATGATCAATGAACATGAGACAGGTCTGAATAAAAAAAGTGCCGGAAAACACCATCGGGATCAGGCTCGGGAACATGTGAAAATGTTACTTTTGAACTCCTGATGAAGGATACTATGAATCCCCACATGATCCAACAATCACAACCAGGGGTGAAACCCGCAATTATTGCCTTTTGATTACGAGCATGAAATATTACTTTTTCATATTCCATCCATACTGCTGATTCTCTAAAACTTAAAATATATTCATATGGCAAGGAAAATTTCTATGGTTATTGTCATGATGCTGCTGGTTTTACCGGCGATGCACGGGCAGAAAGTTTATGAGCACAACTATCTTGTAAAAGTGGGTGACAGTGCGCCTGATTTTACGGTTAAAGAAGTTGGCGGGAAGAGCTATAAGCTGTCTGACCTGAAGGGGAAGGTGGTGATGCTTCAGTTTACGGCAGGATAATCTTTCTTACCCGCCTTTTTGAGCGTGAAGAGTTTGATAAAATGAAGTCAGTTATATTCTCGGAGCTGGCAAAAAAGTAAAAAAACAGACTCTTTTCCGGCATCCTGTGCAACCTTTGGCCTGAATCTTGCGTTTATCAGAACAACAACTATTGTCAAATTAACCAAAACTGATAGAGATGAAAAAGTTTATTGTTATTATTCTTGCACTGGTTCTTGCCGCTCCGTTGTTTTCACAGGTAAAATTCGGTCTCAAGGCCGGGGCAAGCACTGACTTCACCTTTACCGATCAGACCATTAAAGGTACCGATTGCGAGGTGATTCTACAAAATGCGAAGGATGCTGAATGGGGACTCCAGGGGGGAGTATTCATGAGAGCAACCTTTTCAGGATTCTATATTCAGCCCGAACTGCTTTTTGCCACAGCTACCAACTCAGTATCGTATGAGGATGTTGAAGCCGGCGGCACTGCAGTGATCTACAACCAGAAATTCAATAAACTGAATATTCCACTTCTTCTCGGGGTAAAAATTGGACCGCTGAGACTGAATGCCGGACCTGCAGCTTCAGTTATGATATCTGACCCGAAGGAGGTGATACAGGGAGCAACCTACAAGAGGGCAACCTTCGGATACCAGGCAGGCCTTGGATTTGATATTTTAAATAAGCTCACCCTGGACCTGAGGTATGAAGGGAACCTCAACCAATTTGGTGACGAGATAAAAATCGGAAGCCATACCTACCAGCTTGATGACCGTACAGGAGCATTGCTTCTGCACGTGGGACTGATATTCTGATATTCGTGACATACAAAAGAGCTCTTCCGCAGTTTGCAGGAAGAGTTCTTTTTTTATATTTACGGTAGTATGTGAACGAAACCAAGATGATCCTGGCAGGAAATACCATCTATATCATTAAAAACCTCCTTACAGTTATCTATCTGATAGCTGTATTTGTCATCTGTCTGATGATCGTCTTTGAGAACCGTAATCCTCTCAAGACCCTTTCATGGCTGCTGGTGATCCTGTTTGTTCCCGTGATTGGAGTCATCCTCTATTTCTTTTTCGGCAGGAATTACCGCAAACAAAAGATTTATACCCGGAAGAGCATGGCTGACAGCGCCAGACTGATTGGTCATGCTGACCGCCAGGCCAGGCTGCTTTCATCGGTACTGGCCGGCGAGAGTGATGCCATCAGGTCAAAGAGTCATCTCATGCACCTGATGCTCAAGAACAACAGATCTCTGCTTACCCTTGACAACAAGATAGACCTCCTGGTAAACGGCAGCCAGGCGTTTCCTTCAATGCTTGATGCCCTGGCTTCGGCCACCAGCTTTATTCATCTTGAGTTCTACCGCATTGAACCGGATAACATCGGGATGGAATTCAGTGAGCTGATGATGCGCAAGGCAAGGGAAGGGGTAAAGGTCAGGGTCATCTATGACGATGTCGGAAGCTGGAACATCCGCAAACCGTATATAAATATGATGCGTGAAGCCGGCGTGCAGATATATTCGTTCCTTCCGGTTCGTTTTCCCAGTTTCTCAAGCAAGATCAACTACCGGAATCACAGGAAAATACTGGTGGTTGACGGAAAGGTTGGCTTTGTAGGCGGATTGAATATAGCAGACAAGTACCTGCACGGACTGCCGGATCTGGGCCCCTGGGTTGATACCCATCTCAGGCTTGAGGGTGAAGCCGTTGCGGCTCTTGACAGGGTTTTCCTGGCCGACTGGGATTTTGTGAGTGGTGAAGAACTGCCACCTGACGGTTCACTCGAGCATGTCGTCCATACCGGTAACAGGTGCCTGGTTCAGGTTGCCTCCAGCGGACCTGACACTGACTGGGCCACGATAATGCAGGTTTACTTTTCGGCAATCGCTACGGCAAAATCGTCAATATATCTGACATCACCCTACTTCAGCCCTGACGAGAGCCTGCTGACAGCACTGAAGACCTCTGCCCTGAGCGGCGTTGATGTGAGAATGATTTTTCCTGAATACTCAGATTCTGTTATTGCGAACTGGAACACCCGTTCCTATATCATGGAGCTGCTCGAGGCAGGTGTGAGGATCTTCCTGTATCGTAACGGATTCATACATTCCAAATACCTGCTGGTTGACAGCATCTTTTCCTCAGTAGGGTCTCCCAACGTTGATGTCCGCAGTTTTGACCTTGACTTCGAGGTTACTGCCCTGATTTATGATGAGGATTTTGCGCTGCGTCTTGGGGTGCTCTTTGCCGAGGACCTTAAGAACTGTGTAGAGGTAACCATGCAGGAGTGGGTAAAACGAAAAAGGAGAGAGAGATACAGGGAGTCACTGGCACGGATATTCGGTCCTCTCTATTGAATTCACACCAAATATCAACCTTCTGACAGGTAAAACAACTTTCAATATTCTGTACTCTCAATTAAATTAGCACCTGATGAAAAAGATACTTCTGCCACTTTTTTACACTCTCCTTGCTGCCGGATTTCTGCTGGTACTGCTTTTGTGGATTATAGTGCTCAGGGAGAATGTGAAGAATGATGAGCCGGTTAGAATATATCTTCCCACGGGGTCAGATTTCAGTGCTCTGAATGATACACTCGAGAGTGCTGATCTCCTGCGGAGCAGGGAAAGCTTCATAATCACCTCCCGGCTGAAGTCTTTCGGAAAAACAGTCAAACCTGGTTCATATATCATTGAGCCCGGAATGAGCAACAACAGTCTTGTCAACATGCTGCGCTCGGGCCGACAGGCCCCGGTAAACGTCACGTTCAACAATATAAGAACACTAGATGAGCTTGCAGGTAAAACAGGAGGGCAGATAGAGGCAGATTCAGCATCCCTGTCGGAATTCTTCCATGATGAATCCAATTACTCAGCTGACGGGTATAACACTGAAACAGTGATAGCAGTTTTCATTCCTGACACCTACGAATTGTACTGGACAGTTGACCCTCGTGGTTTTTACCGGCGCATGCTGAAGGAGTACCGTGATTATTGGAATGATGACCGGACTGCGAAGGCTGAAGCGCAGGGGCTTACTCCGCCGGAGGTCTCTGTCCTGGCCTCCATCGTTGACGAGGAAGCCTCGAGAGAGGATGAAAAGCCGCGTATTGCCGGAGTATATATCAACAGGCTCCGCCTCGGGATGCCGCTTCAGGCTGATCCCACAGTGAAGTTTGCAGTCAACGACTTCACCCTGAGACGTGTTCTCAACAAGCACGTGGCAGTTGACTCACCCTATAACACATATAAGTTTGCCGG
>WXFE01000061.1 GCA_009881065.1 Bacteroidales bacterium
CTCGCAGAGAATAGCCAGCGGACAATAGTATGATAATGAATGCTCACAGGTAATGGTCAGCGGACAATAGGATATCAATAAATACCCGGGGCACAAGGCAGCAGGTGGCAGTGTTGACAATGATGAATACCTGAGCAATAACAGTTTAAATATGAGTGTATTATTTGCAATAGAATCATTAACAGCCGGGTACGAGGGAAAAATTGTCCTCAGTGATGTATCAATGATTGTACAGGAGAATGATTTTATTGGCATAATCGGTCCCAACGGCGGAGGCAAGACAACACTTCTGAAGGTGATCCTCGGACTGCTGCAGCCGCTATCCGGAAAGGTTGACTATTCACCCGGCAACCTGCGGCTGAACCAGATAGGCTACATGCCCCAGGTGGCACAGGGCGACACCCTCTTCCCGGTGACGGTGGAGGATGTTGTGCTTTCGGGGATGATGCATAACAGGGGCCCCACCGGCCGGATGGGTCGGGCTGAAAAGAAACATGCTGCGGAGGTGATGGATGAGCTCGGGCTGAGTCCGCTGGCACACCAGGCTTTGAATGAGCTGTCGGGCGGACAACTGCAGCGCGTCTATCTTGCAAGGGCCATATCAGGCTCACCACGGTTGCTGCTGCTTGATGAGCCTGCAACATTTGTGGATGCCTCTTTTGAGACTGACTTCTATGAGAAACTGAAGCTGCTTAACAGCCGGATGACGATAATGATGGTCTCGCATGATGTGGGCACCATCTCCGCCTGGGTGAAATCATTTGCCTGCGTAAGCGGAAAGGTGTTCTATCACCCGCACAGCAAGATCACCGAAGAGGATCTCAGGATGTACGGATGCCCGATACAGCTTGTAACCCACGGTGATGTGCCACATGTAGTACTCCATAAGCATGACTGATGGAAAACCTCTTTGAATACTCATTTGTGCTCAGGTCGCTGCTGGGGGCGCTGTTTGCAAGCATCACGGCAGGAGTGGCAGGGACATACATCGTCTCAAGGAGGCTGGTTTTTCTCAGTGGCGGTGTTACTCATGCTTCTTTCGGGGGAATAGGACTGGGATATTATTTTGGGATAAACCCGGTGGTTGGTGCAGCAGTTTTCGGACTTGGATCAGCAATAGGGATGGAGTACATGTCAGCCCGGGGAAAGATGCGCGAGGACAGTGCCATAGGGATTCTCTGGGCGCTGGGCATGGCCATTGGCATCATATTTATCTATCTTACACCCGGTTATGCGCCAAACCTGCTCAGTTACCTTTTCGGGAGCATCCTGACCGTGACTGACGGTGACCTGATTGCTCTGGGGATAATTTCGGTTGTATTGATAGCCTATACGGCGGTTTTCTACCGGACCCTGCTCTATATCTCCTTTGACGAGAGTTATGCCCGCACCTTCACACGTCATGTTGACCTCTTCAGGTACGTCTCGATTGGGTTGACCGGTCTGGCAATAGTGTTAAACATCAGGATGGCGGGGGTGATAATGATCATTGCACTGCTCACCATACCGGCTAATATTGTGATGCTCTTTACGCGCAGATACCTGCGGATCATTGTGCTCTCCACGGTGGTCAGCTTTTTTGGCATCAGCGCGGGGTTTGCCATCTCGTGGTTCACCAATCTGCCGACAGGTGCGACAATTGTTGCCGTGCTTGTATTGTTCTGGCTGTTGGCGCGCGGTGCGCGAAGCCTTATCAGGTGCAGCAACATCGAAAAACTTAAAAAAACAACGATATGAATGAATTTGATCTGATAATCATCGGGAGCGGTCCCGGCGGATATGTTGCAGCAGTAAGGGCATCGCAGCTTGGAATGAAGGCAGCTTTGGTGGAGAAGGCGGAGACGGGCGGGATATGCCTTAACTGGGGCTGTGTACCCACCAAGGCTCTTCTGAAGAGTGCGCAGGTGCTTGAATATGCCAGGCGTGCTGCCGACTACGGCATTAATGCCGGAGAGGCGCCGGCGCCTGATTTCGGGGCAGTGATAGCCCGCAGCCGGGGGGTGGCCGATATGATGAGCAAGGGGGTGCAGTACCTGCTTAAGAAGTATAATGTGCCTGTTATCAGCGGGTTTGGCCGGCTGAAGGGTGCCGGCGCCGTGGAGGTGGAGGCAGCCGACGGGACGAAGGAGATCTATAATGCAAAACATATCATCCTTGCTACGGGAGCAAGATCAAGAGAGCTGCCGAACCTCCGGCAGGATGGCAAAAAGATTATAGGCTACCGCGAAGCGATGACCCTGCCGTCGCTGCCTGAATCAATGGTGGTGGTGGGCTCGGGGGCCATAGGAAGTGAGTTCGCCGGCTTCTACAGGACCATGGGCACCGAGGTTACACTGGTGGAGTTTATGCCACGCATACTTCCGATAGAGGACGAGGAGGTCTCACGAACGATGGAACGCTCGTTCAAGAAAGCGAAGATGAAGGTCATGGTTAACTCAACCGTGGAAAAGGTTGACACCACAGGAGAGAAGTGTATAGTAACAATAAAGACACCCAGGGGCGATGTGACCGTGGAGGCAGACATTGTTCTCTCGGCGGTTGGCATCACTCCCAATATTGAAGGTATCGGTCTGGAGGAGGCCGGAGTGAAGACAGAGAAGGGCAGGGTAGTGGTTGATGAGTTTTACCGCACATCGGTGAGCGGCATTTATGCCATAGGAGACATTATCCCCGGTCCTGCACTGGCGCATGTTGCCTCGGCAGAGGCCATTGTCTGCGTGGAGAAGATAGCAGGTAAAAATCCTCATCCGGTTGACTACTGCAATATACCCGGCTGCACATATACCACTCCGGAGGCGGCGTCATGCGGCATGACAGAGGAGGCGGCAAAGGCGGCAGGCATAGAGACGAAGACAGGGAAGTTTATGTTCATGGCATCAGGCAAGGCCAGCGCAGCCGGCGCACGCGAGGGGTTTGTCAAGCTGGTGTTCAATGCTGCCGACGACAGGCTGATAGGCGGTCATCTTATAGGAATGAATGTCACTGAGATGATTTCGTCACTGGTGGTGGCACATAAGATGGGAGCAACGGCTCATGACCTGAAGAACAGCATCCATCCTCATCCGACGATGTCGGAAGGGATCATGGAGGCTGCGGCTGCGGCACTCGGTGAGGCTATCCACGGGTAGTCAGTTATAAGAGTATTGGCCCCGGTATAG
>WXFE01000062.1 GCA_009881065.1 Bacteroidales bacterium
CTTCTGATTTCCTGCAAATTATAAGGCTCTCGAATATCTCGTCATCACCACCCCTGAGCCCGAGCTTCTGATTACCTGCAAGATACTGCCTTTCCTGCTCCGATGTCGTTAAGGCAAAAGATCACAGCTGCTTATGGCCGATTATGGCGCGCCGGAAGAAGTCAGCAGCTTTCCTGAATAATGCCTGATAATCCGATAAAGGTGAGGCAGTTACTATAGCTTACTTCTTTCCGCGCTCCTTTACCTGGAGGTCTATCTCGCGTGCATGATCACGCTTCCTGAGAGCGTCGCGCTTATCATACTGCCTCTTCCCCCTCGCCAGCGCCACCTCCACTTTTGCCAGCCCGCGGTCATTGATGAACAGTTTCGTGATAATGATTGTCAGTCCTGTCTCATTGACCTTCCTTTCCCACCTGCGGAGCTCCTTTCGCGTCAGCAGCAGCTTCCTCTCCGCTAACGGATCATGATTGTTGATGTTTCCCCAGTAATACTCGGATATATGCATTCCGGTCACGTAGAGTTCGCCATTGCGGAAGGCACAATATGAATCAGTCAGGCTGGCTCTTCCTTCTCGTATTGATTTGATTTCGGTACCGGTAAGCTTTATTCCCGCGATAAGCTTTTCAATGAATTCATAGTCATGTGACGCTCTCCTGTTTTTGATGACAATATTGCTGCTATTGTTTCTCATCAGGAGGAAATCAGGCGAATACTGAAAAGTAGAGGGTCTGGGCCAGCTTTGACAGAACAATCTGAAGAATGAGGAAGATTATGATCATTGCCACAGCGGTGGCAATGATCATAGGCATCTTTTTATGATCAGGAGGTTTGATCATCTCCTCCATCCCGATCCAGAAGATATAGACGCCATAAAGGCCAAGCACATTGATAAAGAGCAGGGACTCAAACAGCTTGCTGATTGTCAGTGAGAGGAATACCGGAGCCATGGAGTAGGCCACCAGCTTGAAGGCCACCACGAAGTCATTCCCCAGATCCATAGCTTTCATTATCTCCCTGACAATAAAGGCAGAGGCGTAGATGCCAAGGTAGAGAAAGAGAAAGGTGTTGACAGCTGTCAATACCGAGTACATCGGTTTCAGGGTGGTGTTTATGAACAACCCTGAGCCCAGGAAGGCGCTCACGGTGACAAGGATTATCAGCGGGAGGGCATAGCTTCCCCTGACATAACGTATTGGCCTGTTCTCACGATGAACCACATCCCAGGCCTTGCCGGGATTGATGATGAAATCCTTTGTTCTCTGATATAGAAACCTGAAGTCCATGGCCTCTTTCTTTTGCGAACGGCTAAAATAATCAAAATTGTTATACCCTGACATCTTTATGGCTATCTTTAATTTCTGATGGACAAGCCGATGCATGATATTGTGGTGATCACCGGTCCTACTGCCACGGGCAAGACAAGGCTGGCGGCGCTGGTAGCTGACAGGCTGGGAGGGGAGGTGATAAGTGCTGACTCGAGGCAGGTTTACCGCGGAATGGATATCGGGACGGGCAAGGACCTGTCGGATTACATTGTTGACGGCCGGAGGGTGCCTGTGCACATGGTCGATATCGTTGATGCGGGGTACAGGTACAATGTATATGAGTACCAGCGCGATTTTCTCAGGGTTTTTGAAGATATGTCAGCGCGTGACGTGTTCCCGGTTGTATGCGGGGGCTCGGGTATGTATGTTGACAGTATTGTGAGCGGATACAGGCTGGTGAAGGTACCTGTGAACGCGCCTTTGCGGGCTCTGCTGGCAGAGCGGTCACTGGATGAGTTGACCGTGATGCTTTCACATTACAAGAATCTGCATAACAAGACGGATGTTGACACGGTAAAGAGGGCGATACGGGCTATTGAGATAGCCGATTACTATGCAAACCACCCGGTTGATGAGACCCCGTTTCCTGTAAGGAATCCTCTGGTGATGGCCCTGTTTGTCGACCGTGAGACCCGGCGGCAACGTATAAGCGACAGGCTGCGCGCGCGCCTTGATGAGGGGATGATTGAAGAGGTTCAGCGGCTTCTGGCAGGGGGTATTCATCCTGATGACCTGATCTATTACGGGCTGGAGTACAAGTATATAACCCTTTACCTGACGAACAGGCTCACACGTGATGAGATGATTCAGAAGCTGGAGGTAGAGATACACCGTTTTGCCAAGCGCCAGATGACCTGGTTCCGCGGCATGGAACGCCGGGGCATCACCATTAACTGGATAGATGGCAATATGAGTGACCTGGAGAAAACTGACCACATAATTGCCAGGTTGCATCATACATAATCAGATCACAATCATTCAGACCTCAGATCTATGTTTAACATTGACACCATACTCTTTGAAATCCTCGGTTACCGTATGAGTCTTCTCGAGCTGCTTGCAGTGCTCACCGGACTGGCAGCTGTCTGGTATGCAGCCAGGGCAAACATCATCACCTGGGTATTTGCAATCGTCAATGCCGTTCTCTTCTTCATGCTTTACTACCAGGTGAATCTCTATTCAGCCATGGTGCTGCAGATCTTTTTCTTCTGCAATGCCATCTATGGCTGGTTCAACTGGAGAAGACAGAGCAGCGACGGCGACAAGCCTGTAACGCTGCTGAGTCACAAGGCACGGGTTTTCTGGGTGGCGGGCATTATTGCCTTTGCATTGGCCATGGGCACGGTGATGGGGAAGATTCATCTCTGGCTGCCTGACTTCTTCCCCGTAAAGGCCACCTTCGTCTATACTGATGCCATGATAGCGGTGATGAGTATCGCGGCATCCCTGCTCTGTGCGCGGTTGAAGCTCGAGAACTGGATACTCTGGATACTCGTCAACATCATGAGCATCGCGATGTACGCAATGCGTGGCATCATGCTCGTTTCAGTACAGTACGTTATCTTCCTCGCAATGGCAATCTATGGCTTCATGCAATGGAGGAGGAAAGTAAATCTGAAATAAGCACCCGGAATAATAAAGAGATGAACCTCTTCTACCTGTAAAGAGGAATCAGTTCATAGGTGTGACTGGCTTTGTAGTCCATTGTCCAGAGAAACGGGAAGAGCAGGAAAATTCCGCCAATGATGGCACCCACATTAGCCTCTTCGTTCCTTTTGAGAAGCGTGTTGAAATCCTCATAACCATCCATTACCAGTCTGACCGGAGTAGAACTGCCAACGATTTTCGTGTCGGTGTAGGTGTATGGGGTAGTCCCGACGGGTTCACCATCAATGTAAACCTTTGCCCCGGAAGGTGATGAGTTGATAATGGTAGTTGATGCACAACCTGACAGAATGAAAGCACATACAAGAACCAGTGCGGTAGTCTTCAAAATAATTTTTCTTTTCATCGTAATACAATTTTGGTTTTAAGGGTATGATGAATCCCACATGAATAAAAATTACACCAATATCTGTTTGTGTATTTGATACATGCAGGTTTCATAGTTCTAAAGAATATAAGTCAATGATTGAAAAACAGTAAAGATTTATGTATTTAACAAAACTGATTGCTTGCAATAAGTACAAAGCGCTGCAAATATAATTCAATTAATTATTCTAAATCAAGAAAAAAATTGCTGCGTTGGTTTTCATTAATATCATATATGCAGGAAGGAACTTTTCATATCTTAGCTTCCTGTAGTAAAACGTGAGAGACCACATCAGTACAATTAAATTTTGTTTTATGAGACATTTGGGTGTTATAGCTATTGTAATCGCAATTATGAGCTGTTCATGCAGCAGTCCGGCTCCGCAATCGTCAGGTTCAGATGAAAGCCTGATTAAAGTTGGTGTATTCGATGGGCATGGTGGCGCTCAAACATGTATCTGGGAGGCTGTTGAGGCCATTAAAATTGATAAGGGGATGACTGTCAGGCTTGTCACAACGTCTGATATAGCCGGTGGATGTCTCGATTCCCTGGATGCCATTATTGTTCCCGGTGGTGGCGGCAGCCGCCAGTACCTGAACCTGGGGCATGAGAATCATGAGCGCATACGTGCTTTTATTGCCAATGGCGGTGGTGCCGTGGGTATATGTGCCGGAGCCTATCTTTTCTCCAGTACTCCAGGCTATGCCAGTATGGCCCTGAATGGCGCCCAGGCAATAGATATTGAACATGATAACCGTGGTCATGGGTTGGCAAAGTTCACCCTTTCCGACGAGGGCAAAACTATTTTTCCTGAGCTGGCCTCGCGTGATACCAGCTTTGTTGTTTACTACGAAGGACCCGTTTTTGTCGAAGCACAGGATACTATAACCTACACCTCCTTTGCCACGATGGAGAGTGACGTGCACGAACAGGGCAATGCCCCTGCAAACATGACCAACGGCAAGCCATTCTTTATTGGAAACTACTTTGGCAAGGGACGGGTTTTCAGTTCTATTGCACATCCGGAGGCTACTCCCGGTATGCGGTGGATGATCCCAAGAATGGTTCGCTGGACCCTTGACAGGGAGTTCGTTGCGTATGGGCAGAATGCCGTGCGTCCCGATCTGTTTGAACAGGAGATTCTGTTCACCAGGGACAGGCTCAGGCAGGAATCAGCTTATTATTCAACGTTCCTGTATGGCACACCTGAGGATAAGATTGAGGCGCTTAACTGGCTTGAATCCAATGTCTCATGGGAAGCCAAGCGCTGGGTACAGGGCCTGCTCTTTGACTCATCGGCCGATGTAAGGGTAAGGGCAGCCGAGTATGTTGCCAATTCTGAGTTTACCCGCTACCTGCCTGATCTGAGGAATGCCATCAGAAATGAAAAGGACCCGGCAGCCAGGGAAAAGATGAGCGCTTCACTCAGTTTCCTGGAGGGAGTACTCCGGTAATGATGAATAGCAATCTTTTCGAACTCATCAACGGCCTCGGGCCGGAATAAAGGGATTATTACAGCATTGATGAATAAACAATTCAATTTCTTCTTAAAGAACTTCCGGTTATTCCTCGACATAGACGATGTTGAAATTGAATATGGAAAGAGTGAAGGTAAGCCAGTCTCGATAAGCAGGAAATGTGAAGACTCTTTCTGGCTAGAAAGTAATGACATAAACAGGGATGATGTTGTCTGGAAGGAATGGGCTGGTGTGAAAATTCCCTTTCTTTTTGAAAAGGAGAACGGTGCTGAGATAATAACTTTTACGGACGATAAGGCAGCAATCAACTATGATATTGTGGCTTCAGCATTCTACTTTTTAAGCGGGTGGAATGAATACGTCAGCTCTTCCAGGGATCAGTCCGGAAGAGTCACATATGGGGGCAGCATAATCAATGAATTGAATATCCCGGAAATTCCTGTTGTAAACTACTATTTCAATATATTGGAAGTTGCTGTTTCCCATGTTTGCAAAAGGAACATAAAAAGGAATTTATGGGGGGCCAATTATCTGGCTGTTTGTCTGACTCATGATATTGATACGTGTAGAAGTTGCTGGCTGGAAGGCTCTTTCAGCGAACTGAAGAAGAGGCGATTCCTGTCAATCCCTAAACTGATTTTCAAACGTATTCTCACAAAGGACGACTGGTTTAACTTTAAGGAGATTGTGGAGATTGAAGAAGAGTTTAATGCAACCTCCTCCTTTTATTTCCTTCCCCGGAAAGGGAAATCGGGAATGGGGAAAAATGCTGATTACAACATCAGAAGTAAAAGCATTCAAAATGTTATCTCATTCCTGAAGGAACAAAAGAAAGAGGTGGGTGTGCATGGTAGTTTCGGTTCTCACACTGATGAAAAGATACTTCAGAATGATATCAGAAGGATAAACTCGCAATCAATTATTGGCAACCGGTTTCATTTTTTAATGTTTGACCCCGGCAAAACGGTTGATGTTCTGGAAAAATGTGATCTAAAGTATGATACATCACTGAGTTTTGCAGAACATATTGGTTTCAGAAGAGGCTCCTGTTACCCTTTTTATCTCTATAATTTCGAAAAGGATGATATATCCTCGGTGGTGGAGATTCCTTTGATAGTGATGGATACCAGCTTATCGAGCGGTAAATATATGGGGCTCGACAGGGAAGAGGCTTTGCAAAAGGTATGTGAATTAATGGATGAAACTGAAAAATTCAACGGAGTATTTACATTACTTTGGCATAACACTTCTTTTTCGGATTATAAATATACCGGCTGGAGAAAAGTGTATATTGATATTTTGGCATACGGACGGAAGAAAAATGGACTGTTAACAAACGGAAAAGATATATATGAAAGAATCACAGGCAAAGAAGCATAGTGTACTGGTGCTGGACGGAGACCATAAGAATAGTCTTGCTATTGTCAGACATCTGGGAAAGACAAAACAATACGAGATTGATGTTGTGTTCAGTAGAAAAATGTCTCTTTGCTATTTTTCAAAATATGTATCTCAAAAGCACATTATCAGTCATCCAAAGAAAAATCCGGCCGGATATGTTGATGATATTGTTAAAATCCTTGAACGGAAGAAGTACCTGGTTGTAATCCCTGTATCATATATCAGCTATAAACTATGTTCAAAAGGCAAAGAATCGATTCTTAAACACTCTCATATAACAATAACAACTCCTGAGAATATTGATATAGCATCAAACAAGGCCAAAACCTATAAACTTGCCGAAGAATTAGGAATACCTTATCCTCAGATATACAATCCGGAACAGGTTGAGATTGAAGTTATGGACGTCAGCTACCCGTGTGTGATTAAGTCGCCCCTGGAACTTGGGAATAGTGTGATAGACTATGCCCACTCCCGTGAAGAGATGATAAGCAAGTATAAAAAGATGTGTGCTGATCATGACTTCAATGATAATAAGCCCATTATTCAGAAATATATCGTGGGAGAAGGAGCCGGACTGTTTGTCTATTACAAGGATGGCAAATGTCAGAATTACTTTATGCATAAACGGATAAGGGAATACCCTCCTTCCGGTGGACCAAGTGTAGTTGCGGAAGCATATTATAACGAACAGATATTGAAAGACGGCACAAGAATGCTTGACGAATTGCAATGGGAAGGTGTTGCAATGGTGGAGTTCAAGAAAGACAATAAAACGGGCATCTACAATCTGATGGAGATAAATGCCAAGTTTTGGGGCTCTTTGGATTTAGCCCTTGTCTGTGGCGCAAATTTCCCTCAATTGTTAATCAATGATGCTCTTGGGAAAGAGATCCAGAAATGGAATTACAAGCAAAAGAGGTTTCAATGGATTCTGAATGGCGACCTGTTTTATCTTTTGGAACGTCCCTGGCGGTTCTGTCTCTTTATAAGGGATCTGTTTGTTTCCAAAAATGACATCTGGCTGCGCGACATTGTCCCGAATCTGTTTCAACTAATATATATTCCAGTGCATTACTACAAGAAATGGTTTAAATGAAAATCGATTTTCACATACATACTTATCATTCCCCTGACAGCCTGATGAAGCCTGCCAGGATCCTGCGAATTGCAAAAAGACGGGGACTGGATGGTATTGTAATATGTGATCATAATACAATCAAAGGTGGCATTGAAGCTCAAAAAATCAATGACGATAAAGATTTCCATGTAATTGTTGGTGCAGAGATAGCAACAGATGCCGGGGATGTCACAGGTATTTTTCTTACGGAAGAGATTGAGTCCAGAAATTTTGAAGATGTAGTTAAGGAGATCAGGGCTCAGAATGGGAAAGTAATCTTGAACCACCCATACAGGAGGCATGATCTGTCAAAAATTGATCTTTCAAAAATCGACTTCATAGAGGGATATAACTCGCGTTTGAATAATGAGGATAATCAAAAGGCAATTAAACTGGCAAATGACAATGGTATTCCAGTAATAGCCGGCAGTGATGCTCATTGTTATCCGGAGATAGGAAATTCCAGGACGGTAGTAAAAGACCTGGAAAGCCTGCTTCCGTTAAATCTGGAATACAAAAAATCGAAACAAATTTATGTAACTCTTAGTCAATACGTTAAGGCATTTAAAAGCAGAAATCTCAGAGTTTT
>WXFE01000063.1 GCA_009881065.1 Bacteroidales bacterium
GGGCCACCGGCCAATGACGTGAATACATTGCCATAACCCTCAGGCCAATGCATGGCGGTTACTGCGCAACCAACTTTATTAGGTATAAATACCACCATTAACGCAACCTTTCGACTCTTTTTAACATCAATCTATATACTGAGACCGGAAATTAATTCTTACCTTTATAAACTCGACTAGTAACCGGGTTTGGCGAAGGACAAGGATATAATAGACGGCTGTTTATCCGGCAGCAGGCGCGACCAGGAGTTGCTCTACCGGAGGTATTCCCCGAAGCTGTATGCCGTTTGCCTTCAGTATACGGGCAATACGGAAGATGCGAGGGAGGTGCTTCAGGAGGGCTTCATTAAGATTTTTGAAAACCTGTCGCGCTTCAGCCACGAAGGTTCTTTTGAAGGATGGATGAGGAGGATTATCGTCAACACGGCTCTTGAGAGGTACCGCAACAGGTATTATCTCACCCGTGTTGATGACATAGACGAGGTTACCGAACTGGAAGCCGAGCCTGATACCAATGACTTTGCCGGATTGGAAGCGTTTGATCTGCTGAACATGATCATGGAGCTCCCACCCAAGTACAGGATGGTGTTCAACCTCTATGCCATTGAAGGGTATTCTCACAAGGAGGTGGGGAAGATGCTGGGTATCTCCGAAGGTACCAGCAAATCGAACCTCTCACGTGCCAGGGAGATTCTTCAGAAGAAGGTGATGATGCTTACGGGTATCACAAGGAGAATGGTAAATGTTTGAAAGAGAGCCAAATATTGATGTAGTATTCCGCAACGGCCTGAAAAACCTTGAGGTGCTGCCGCCTGCAGACGTGTGGGACAATATCCCGCCGATGCCGGTGAAACGCTCGCGCCTGAGGATCATTTCCGGCATTGCTGCCGGTGTGGCCGCACTGGTATCCCTTGCTCTTCTGGCCAGATGGTATGTAAACAACAACACTGCTCAGGAGCTTCTCTCAGAGGTTACCGTGACCGGGAGCAATAACCATGATGTAAGCTTTGATATCGCCAAAGTGGAACCGGTCATCAGGCCTGCTGAAGCAAGAATAGTAAATCTCCCGTTCACCCCAACACCTGCGGAGAGTGTGACCCCGGCTGACATACAGATCACGGAGGATATGCCCTCAGAACTGATTGCATCAGCCGATCTGCCGGAGCGGGATGTTCTTCCAGATAAGCCGGTACAGCTCTTTTCAGATGAGATCACGATTATTAAGGCCGGCCGCTTTGAGGGAACCGCTGAGAACCTCAAAACAACCCTTCCTGACCTGAAGGGCTCAAAGACAGAGCAGCGATTCCTGCTTGGCGCATCACTCTCCCCGGCAATGGGCTTCTCACGGTCAGGAGAGAATGTCAGGATGGCAGAACTGATTGACTATGAGAAGTCGCAACCCGCTTACACAACCGGCCTGTCTGTAGCATACATGATTTCAGACCGCCTCTCGATACAGTCTGGCATAGGCCTGTCGTCAATAGGTCAGACGATCTCGGATGTGGCTGTTTATGCAGGCCTTTCTGACTACTATTCGGTCAAGAGCCCTTATCTCTACAGCGTTGAAACTGCTGCCGGCCTTATCCTGGCAGGCAATACTGATCTTTATCTCGCTGACAACAACGCAAGGGTCGGGACGGTTATCCCGGGCAATATGGCTGACCCGTCCAAGTACATGCTGACCCGGGTGGGTTCGGATATCCGGCAGGTCTTCCGTTACCTTGAGCTTCCGGTTATGATAAGGTACAAGCTGATTGACCGCAAAGTGGGACTTAACGTCTCAGGAGGAGTGGCTTACGGGTTCCTGGTTGACAATCAGGCATACACCGGGAAAGGATCTGACCTGATACATGTCGGCCACACGGAAGGGGTGAGCAACTTCAACCTCAGCAGTCAGCTGGGCCTTGGCATGGAATACAATATCTCGCGGCAGGTGATCTTCAACCTGGAACCTGTGTTCAGGTATTATGTCACTCCGCTCAGTGAATTCTCAGGTTCTCTCTACAAACCTTATTCCGTCGGCTTCTCCTCAGGCTTCTTCTTCAAATTCTGACAGCCCCTGCTTTCACGCTTTATTTGCTTCACCCCAAGCAATATTTTGGCTATTTTTGCAGTTTCAAATTTGAGATTGCCATAATATGAAAAATACTGCCGGTAAAGCCGCAATTGCCATAATGTTTCTGCTCAGCGCAGGATTTATTTTTACCCTCCTCGTTTCAGCTGACAGCAATCAACAGGAAGCAGCTGATTATGAGGAGTGTGGGCCGACGGCAATCTCCTGGACCATCCCTGAAAATGTTACTTTCGCCGGTGAGGCATTACCTCTGCAGAATTTTGACACCCGCGAGAGTCTTGACCGTGAGCTTAATGCCACCGCTTACCGCCACGGATCAACCCTGCTGACCATCAAGCGCTCAGGACGCTATTTCGGGGAGATAGAAAGAATACTCAAAGAGTACGGTATTCCTGATGATTTCAAATACCTGGCATGCGCCGAAAGCGACCTTAGCAACGTTATCTCGCCGGCAGGCGCCACCGGTTACTGGCAGATCATGGAAGGCACCGGCAAGGAAGCCGGCATGATCATTAACAGGGAGATAGATGAGAGGTATGACCTTGACAAATCCACGCGCTTTGCCTGCAGATATTTCCTGAAGGCTTATGAGCGGTACGGCAGCTGGACCATGGCGGCAGCATCTTACAACAACGGCTTCAGAGGCCTCAGCGAGCAGGTTGACATCCAGAAGGAGACAAATTACTACGATCTGCTTCTGAATGAGGAGACTGCAAGATATATCTTCCGCATTGTTGCTCTCAAGCTGGTCATTGCCGAACCGGAAAAATACGGTTTCAACATCAGCCCCGACGTGCTTTACAAACCGATACCTTTCAGGGAGGTGAAGATTGACACCGCCATTTCCAGCTTTGAACAGTTCGCACGGCAGTTTGACACCAACTATAAGATCCTGAAATTCCTGAATCCCTGGCTTCGCAAGCCCTTCCTGACTAACAGTGAGAGGCGTGAATACACCATCAGGGTACCGGAGAAGGGTGCAAGGACACAGGCCGGCTTATAGTTACCTCTCATGCCGGAAAAGAAAGACGAGATAAGAGTGTATGGAGCGAGGGTCCATAACCTTCGCAATATCAATGTTACGCTGCCGCGAAACAAACTGGTGGTTATCACCGGGCTCAGTGGCAGCGGGAAGTCGTCACTCGCTTTTGACACCATCTATGCCGAAGGACAGCGGCGATACATGGAGACGCTGTCAGCTTACGCCCGCCAGTTCCTTGGTGGGATGGAGAGGCCTGATGTTGACCGGATTACCGGACTCAGCCCGGTAATTTCAATAGAACAGAAGACCACCAACAAGAATCCCCGCTCTACGGTGGGAACCATCACAGAGATATACGACTTCCTGCGTCTGCTCTATGCGCGTGCTGCTGATGCATACTCCTGTGAGTCAGGGGAGAAGATGGTCAGATACACTGATGAACAGATACTTGATCTGGTGGCAGAGCGGTATGACCAGCATAGGGTTTACATCCTTGCACCCCTGATCAAGGGCAGAAAGGGCCATTATAAGGAGCTTTTTGAGCAACTGAGGAGGAAAGGGTTCCTCCATGCCCGCATCAACGGCGAGATCAGGGAGATCACGCAGGGACTGAAGCTCGACAGGTATAAGGTACATTTCATAGAGCTGGTTATAGACAAGTTCCAGGTGGGTCATGTGACTGAAAAGAGGCTGCATGATGCGGTGTTGCTGGCCCTTGACCAGGGCGACGGTATCATGGCGTTGCTTGACGCCGGCGATAACAGCCTGAGATTTTACAGTCGCCACCTGATGTGTCCCGTTACCGGCATCTCATACAATGAGCCTGCACCGCACACCTTCTCTTTCAATTCGCCGCAGGGCGCATGCCCGAAGTGCAACGGACTGGGTGAGATCTCAGAGGTGGATATCAGCAGGATGATGCCTGACCCCTCGCTCAGCATCCGCAAGGGCGGAATAGAACCGCTCGGCAAATACCGCAACATATGGATCTTCTGGATGATTGAGGCCCTCGGCGAGAAGTACGACTTTACCGTTGACACCCCCGTGGGTGAGATTCCGGAGGATGTTCTGAACAAGGTATTTTTCGGCTCTGACGAGGTGCTGAAGCTGTCAAACACTCCTCCCGGCGTAGCCTCCGGCTACTTCATGACCTTTGAGGGTGTTGTCAATTATGTGGGTAACATGGAGGCATCGGGCGGCAGGGCTGCTAATGGCACAGGCAGGGGTAAAGGGCAGTATATTCAGTACCATGTCTGTCCGGAGTGCAATGGTACGAGGCTGAAGAAGGAGGCCCTCTGGTTTCGCATTGGCGGGAAGAATATAGGTGAGCTTGCCGCCATGGACCTCAACGAGCTGAGGAACTGGCTTGAGAATGTGACTGATGACATGTCAGGGCGGCAGAAGAAGATTGCCGCCGAGATACTGAAGGAGATACGCTCACGCCTGGGCTTTCTTCTTGACGTGGGGCTTGATTATCTGGCGCTTAACCGCGGCGCCCGCACTCTCTCGGGCGGAGAAAGTCAGCGTATCAGGCTGGCAACACAGATTGGCTCGAAACTGGTCAACGTGCTCTATATCCTGGATGAGCCGAGCATAGGGCTGCATCAGCGCGACAACCGCAGGCTGACAGAGGCGCTTCGCAGCCTCCGTGATGCGGGCAATTCGGTTATAGTGGTGGAGCACGACCGTGATATGATCCTCAGCGCTGACCATATCATTGACATCGGCCCGGGTGCCGGCATAAACGGCGGAATGATCGTCGCCGAAGGCACACCGGACGATATCCTGAAGAGTGACTCTCTGACAGCGGCATACCTGAACGGAACAAAAGCCATTGAGGTCCCGGAAAAGAGGAGGGAGGGCAACGGTAAATACCTCACAGTCACCGGGGCCAGCGGCAACAACCTTAAAAAGGTGACCATGAAAGTTCCTCTGGGCACCTTCATCTGCATCACCGGGGTCTCCGGCAGCGGCAAGTCATCACTCATCAACCAGACACTTCAGCCGGCACTGGCAAAGAAGCTGCACGGCGCGCTCAGGGTACCCCTGCCCTATGAGTCTATTGAAGGAGCTGAGAACATTGACAAGGTGATTGAGGTAGACCAGGCGCCCATAGGACGCACCCCCAGGTCAAACCCTGCAACATATACCGGTGTTTTCACTGATATCCGGGGCCTTTTCGCGATGACTCCCGATGCTAAAGTAAGGGGGTTTGGTCCGGGGCGTTTCTCCTTCAATATCAGGGGGGGCAGGTGTGAGGGATGTGAGGGTGCCGGCGTGAAGACCATAGAGATGAACTTCCTTCCTGACGTCTACGTGACATGTCCTGACTGTGGCGGAAAACGCTACAACAGGGAGACACTCGAGGTGAGATTCAAGGGCAGGTCAATAAATGATGTCCTGGAGATGACAATCAATGATGCAGTGGAGTTCTTCAAGGGGATTCCTTCGATATATCATAAGATAAAAACCATGCAGGATGTGGGCCTCGGTTATGTAAGGCTCGGGCAGCCCTCAACGACCCTCTCCGGTGGTGAATCGCAGCGCGTCAAGCTGGCCACGGAACTCTCGAGGCGCGATACCGGACGCACGCTCTATATCCTTGATGAACCTACAACAGGACTTCATTTTGATGATGTGAAGGTTTTGCTTGATGTACTCGAGAGGCTGGTTGACCGGGGAAACACGGTGATGGTTATTGAACACAACATGGATGTAATCAAGGTAGCCGACTTTATTGTTGACCTTGGCAGGGAGGGTGGACGCGGCGGCGGGGAGATAATCTTCTCGGGAACGCCGGAAGAGATTGTCAGGCTGAAGGATAATTACACCGGACAGTTCCTGGCACCCGTGCTTGAACATTAGAAAAGCTTATATTTACTGACAAAATATTTATTTATGGACGAAGCAAAGGAGATGGACCTGATAAAGGAGGCGTTTGAACAAAAGACCTGGAACGAGATCCACACGATGGATTCATGGAGGGTTTTAAAGATCATTGCCGAACTGGTTGAGGGATTTGAAAAACTTGCGAGGATAGGTCCGAGTGTGGCTATCTTCGGCTCTGCCAGAACACATTTCAACAACAAGTATTACAAGCTTGCAGAGGAGATCGCCTATCAGGTAACCCGGAAAGGGTACGGTGTCATCACCGGCGGCGGCCCGGGCATCATGGAAGCGGCCAACAAAGGAGCCAAACGCGGCAACGGCAAGTCAATAGGTATCAACATAGACCTGCCTTTTGAGCAGAAGGCAAACCCCTATATTGACCGCGACAAGCTTATCACATACGACTATTTCTTCGTCCGCAAGGTGATGTTCATGAAGTATGCACAGGGGTTCATAGTGCTGCCTGGCGGCTTCGGCACCCTTGATGAGCTTTTCGAGGCTATCACACTGATACAGACTAAGAAAATCGGACGTTTCCCGATAGTGCTGGTGGGAACGAAGTACTGGGCGGGGCTGTTCGACTGGGTCACCAATGTGATGCTGAACGAAGAGCATAACATCTCACCGGAGGACATGAATCTATACCGGATAGTTGATAAAGCCGAGGAGGCCGTGGGCTATATTGACCAGTTCTACTCAAGGTACCTCCTGAGCCCGAACTTCTGATTTCCTGCAAATTATAAGGCTCTCGAATATCTCGTCATCACCACCCCTGAGCCCGA
>WXFE01000064.1 GCA_009881065.1 Bacteroidales bacterium
CCATTGAACCTGTGACCGGGCCTCTTTCTGACCATCTTCGTGCACTCTTCACTGACAGCATGGAGCTTGAGGGCTCCAACTGGACAGGTGACATGAGGGAGCAGTTTTTCAAAAGGAGGGGCTATGACATTTACCCCTTCCTGCCATTTGTACTGTTCAGGACGGGCTCTATGGGCAATGTCACAGATTTCAGGTACGGAGTGGAGTACGGACCTGCTTTCCTTGAGATGATCCGCCGCATGCGGTTTGATTTCGAGACAACGAAGGCGGAGCTTCTTGAGGAGAGGTTCATTCAGAGCTTTACCGGATGGTGCAGAGACCTGGGGGTCAGATCTCGCATGCAGGCTTACGGAAGAGGCTTTTTCCCGCTGGAGAGCAGCATGCCCATTGACATCCCGGAAGGAGAGTCGTGGACCATGAACTGGCTGAAGCACAGGATAGGGGAGGAGATGCCGGAGCACGACTACCGTCGCGGCAGGGCCTACACAATGGTCAACAAGTACGTTTCATCAGCCGCCCACCTGGCCGGTAAAAGGGTGATCAGCTGCGAGGAGATGACCGACACTTATACTGTCTTCAACACCTCTCTTGAAAACCTTAAGGTTGGCAGTGACCAGAGCATTATTTCGGGTGTGACACATTCGGTATTCCACGGCTTCAATTACTCACCGCCTGAGGCTCCCTGGCCGGGATGGATAAGGTACGGATGCTATTACAATGAGAACAACAACTGGTGGCCTCATTTTCATCTGCTGAATCAGTACAAGGCCAGGCTGTCGGCGCTGCTGCAGAACTGTGACATGTATGCTGATATTGCGCTGTTGCCGCCCATGGCTGATATGTGGAGCCTCATCGGGATGCAGAATGAGCCGTTCCCGTCGGTGCTGCACGCCGAACACCTTTCACTGGTATGGGAGGCGATAGCCAAAAACGGCAGCGGTTGCGATTATATCTCGGAAAGAATACTCCGTGATGCCACGGTTGAAAATAAAAAGCTCTGCTACGGTCCGCGGAAGTACAATTCACTGTTCCTGGTCAGCGTGGAGAGCCTCTCTCCTGATAGTGCACGCAAACTGCTGGAGTTCGTGAGAGCGGGAGGCAGAGTATTCTGCGTGGAAACGGTGCCTTCAAAATCGACCGGGTGGAGCAACCATGAAAGAAATGATGGTGAGGTGAGGCTCATTGTTGAAAAGATGAAAGCCTATCCGCACCGGTTCATCTGTCTTGATAAGCCTGAAAAAGACTTTATCGGATGGTACAGGAGTGTTCAGGAGCGGTACCGGATCGATCCCTGGATCAGAATAGAGAGACCCGATCCTTTCCTTATGCAGGCAAGGTACAGTGCTGATGACGGCTCCGGGTACATTTTCATAGTCAATTCGCATCTTCATGAATCACGCACCACACGGGTCCGTTTCTCCGCCGGGCTGACACGCAGGCGCCACTGTTCCGTATGGAACCCGGAGACAGGCGGGAGAAAACGGGTAAAACCTGATCCGGATGGCAGCCTCCTGCTCGATCTCGGCCCTGCTGAGTCACTTCTTTTTGCCTTTGACAGGGAGGAGGCAGAGGAGGAGTGGAGGCCGCTGCCCTCTAGCGGAAGTGACATGCACCTTCTTGATAAAGGCTGGAGCGCCGAATTCAGGCACTGCCGCGACGGCTCGGTAAAGGAGGTGATGATGGACCGGCTGACAGATTTGAAAGAGATGCCTGAGTTTGTTTACTTTTCAGGGAGGGTGATTTACAGGAACAGGCTTGAATGCACTGATACGGCAGGGATGGTGTTGAACCTGGGTAAAGTCTACGGAACGTCTGAGCTCAGGATCAACGGAGTAAGCTGTGCCATCAAATGGTACGGCCGGAGGATATTCAGCATAGAAGAATATCTGAAGCCGGGGATGAACACGGTGGAGGTGGAGGTTACAACCTCAATGGGCAATTACATGAAATCACTGACAGACAATCCTGTTGCACAGTACTGGACGAATGCCGGGACAAAAGACCAGCCCCTGCAGTCGATGGGTATAACCGGACCTGTCAGTTGCTACAGAAGATGAGATGATATGAAACCCGCATCTGTCAGATACACAAACACATATTCATATAATTTTGAGTCACGCGATTTCCACAATGCCTTAAAAACAAAAATTATATCATGATAAAAAAGGGTACAATCTTATTGCTGGCGGCACTGGTGGCCGTTTCGTTTCCGCTTCATTCGAAGGACTACAACGCATCGATGTTTGGCGCTAAGTCAAACGGGACCACACTCAACACCAACTCTATCCAGAAGGGTATTGACTACATCAGTGAGAATGGCGGCGGCCGCCTGGTATTCTACGTGGGGCGGTACCTGACAGGATCGATTTATCTCAAGTCAAATGTGACCATCCACCTTGAGGAGGGAGCCATCCTCGTGGGATCTGTGAACCCCTTTGATTATGACAGGAATTTCAACTGGACAGCCCTGATCTTTGCGCTTGACCAGGAAAACATCGGAATAACCGGCAAGGGGGTTATTGACGGCCAGGGATTCCAGGTAGCCACCAACCTTGTTGACATGATCCACAAGGGGGTGGTAAAGGATCCTCTGAAATATGACCGTCCAAATGAGACCATACGCCCGCAGAATATTTATTTCAGGGGTTGCCGGAACATTGTTGTCAGGGACATCAACCTCAGGGATCCGGGCAGCTGGAACCAGCAATACGACCAGTGCCGCAACCTGGTGATAGACAATATTACCGTTGACAGCAAGAGTTACTGGAACAATGACGGAGTAGATATCGTGGATTGCGACAGCGTGGTGGTCTCCAATTCATACTTTGATGCTGCGGATGACGGCATCTGCCTGAAATCCCACAGTCCGGAGTTTGTATGCCAGAATGTGTACATCCATAACAATACGGTACGAACCAGCGCCAACGGAATCAAGTTCGGCACGGTTGGCCATGGCGGTTTCCGAAACGTCAGGATAATCAACAACGTGGTATTTGACACCTACAGGTCAGCAATCACTTTTGCTGCAGTAGATGGCGGTTTTGTGGAAAACATTGTGGTTGACAGCCTCCGTTCACTCAACACCGGCAACGTCATTTTCCTGAGGATTGGTGAACGGCGTGCCGGTAAAAAGGGAAGGATGAACGGTGTGTCAATATCCAATGTCTATGCCGAGGTTCCGGCTACAAAGCCCGATGCCGGCTACAATTACGAGGGTCCGGTGGAGGATCTTCCGAGAAACATCTCTCCTTCATCAATAGTTGGCATGCCTGATGCCATGATAGAGAACATTGCCCTGAAGAATATCGAGATACATTATCCCGGCGGAGGCAATCCACATTACGCGAAAGTGGGTCTTGATGAGCTTGACAAGGTGCCTGAGCTGGGAGCAAACTACCCGGAGTTCTCAATGTTCAAGGAGTTGCCTGCATGGGGTTTCTACATAAGGCATGCCAGGGGAATCACCATGGAGAATGTGAAGCTGGTATGCGGAAAGAAGGATTACCGGACCGCTGTGGTGTTAGATGATGTACACGGGGCAACGTTCAGTAAACTGCAGGTCACTGAACCCGGGAGCAGGAAGGAGAGCATCTTTTCCCACAATTCAACTGAGATCGTAAACAGAAAATAGGAAACTCTGTCTGAATTCATTTCGAAGAATGCCGGACAACCCGGTTGACCTGAGGAGTGCCGGCATAGCCACGGTGAAAAAACAGAGCCAGCTGTCCTCATAGCGGGCACAAGTATTACCTGATATGGAGGACTATAAAAAGTCACACGGCCCTGAGATGGGCCGTGTGGCTGGTGACTTTATCTCTGGTCCTGAGTTGGGCCATGTGGCTGGTGACTTTATCTCTGGTCCTGAGATGGGCCGTGTGACTTTTGATTTTATTTCTTCTCCGGAAGGAATACCAGCTCGAGGTGGTCTGCTTTGGAGAGGAATTTCCTTGTGACCTTTTTCATTTTCTTAACGGTAAGTTTGTTGAGAATATCTGCAAAGTTGCGGCTGTCATTAATGTCAAACCCGTTAAGGTAGTATGAACTGACTGCGTTTGCCCAGTAGCTGTTGTGTTGTATAGCCTCCTCGCGGGTCTTGAGCAGGTTGCTTACAGTTTTATCAAGGTCAACCTGTCTCGGGCCGTTTTTGGCAATCGCCTCAAGTTCCGAATAGATTATATTCTTGAGTTCGGAAGCTCTTTCCGGATCGCATTCAAATGCTATCAGCAGTGTTGCTTTTTCTACCGGTCTTTTCTGAGACCCGGCATTAAGGCTGACGCCGTAGGTGCCTCCCTCTTCTTCCCTGACTTTTTCAGTATAAACCAGGTCAAGTATGCCTTTCAGCACATCCATGGAAAGGTAACCGGATGGATTGTATGCAGCATCTGCCGAATAGTTTATAACGATGGTTGCCTTTGGCACGGTAAGCGGGATGAAAATATCCTTTTTGACTGTTCCTTTTGGCTGATCCATACCCAGGTTCCGGTATGTCTCAGACTGGTATTTTGAGGGGAGTGATCCGATATAGATCCGGGCCATTTCACGGGCTACAGCTTCATCGATGTTACCGGTGATGAAGAATGTAAATGCCGAAGCATCGTCAAAAGCCGTCCTGTAGATATAGTTTATGTCGTCATATTTAATACGTTTCATTGATTCCGGAGTCAGCAGGAATGTCCTCGGGTGGTAGTTGGTCATATTCATAGAGAGGCTGTCAGACAAGATCTTATCGGGATTTTTCTGCATCATGGTGATTACTGCCGTGAACCTTCCGATGATAGCGTCATATGCCTCCCTGTTGAAGTTGGGGCGGGCGAAGCGAAGGTAGAGCAATTGCATCATTGTCTCGAAATCCTTCGGTGTGGAAGAGCCGCTCACTGTCTGTCTGGTCTCCTGGATGCCGAGTGATACGGAGGCCTTCTTACCGGCCAGCATCTTTGTAAGGGCCACATTGTCAAATTCTCCGGCTCCGTACATTGAGATCACCTGCGGGAAGAGGTTCAGGGCAGGTTCAAGTGAATCGGGGTAGAATGATGATCCGCCGAAAGCATATCCGCTGATGGTAACATTATCCTTTTCATAATCGGCATGCCTGAACACCACCCTGGCTCCGTTGGAGAGGGTCCATTCGGTGGCTGCAAACTGTGGCAGGGAGACGGTTTTGACTATTTCTGCTCCTTCCAGTTCTTCAGATATGAGGTCTGTTCCTCCTGTGATGTCTTCATAGGGTTCGATCTCTGCTGCCGCCACCTTTTCCATTATGGCAACAGCCCCGGCCTCTGTCATGTACTCCCTGTCATCGGGCCCCTGTACATAAATGAACCTGTTGTCATCCTTTACAAGCTCCTGAAGCCTGGAGTTCACCTCTTTCACTGTTATCCCGGGCAGAATATTCTTGTAGTAATCATACTGGAGATCGAGCGAAGGAATGGGTTCTCCGGTGAGGAAGTGATTTTTGATCATTGAAGCCCATGAATCATTGCTGATCTTGTCTTTCTGCTTATAGCGATTTTCGAAAGTGGAGAGCATCTCAGCTTTAGCCCTGTTCAGTTCCCCTTCTGTAAATCCGTGCCGGCGTGCGCGTTCCATTTCCGTACAGGCAACTTCAAATCCTTTGGCCTCCTCTCCTTCATTGGCATAAACAGAGAGTGTGAGGGAATTGTAGTTTCTCGCCAGGTCTGAAGAGTAACGCAGTCCGCCAGAGACAAACGGAGGAGTTCCTTTCTGCACTATCTCACTGAAACGCTTGCTCATCATCATGTTCATAAGCGATGTTACATATCCGTCACGGATGTAGTCAAGATTCCTTTCCCTCTTGTCAGGTTCGCGGTCAATTATCATTAACCCGACTTCTGTCCCCGGGGCCTCAGGATCAGTAACAAGGAGGTACTTTGTTCCCTTCTTTGCCGTGAGGAGGTTTTCAGGCCTTGGGATTGGGTTCTCTATTGCCGGAATGGGAGAGAAGATTCTTTTGATTTTTCCTTCAACATCATCAACGTCAAAGTCGCCCACCACAGCTATTGCCTGCAAATCAGTACGATACCAGTCGTGGTAAAAGGCTCTCAGCGCTTCCGGATCAAAATTTTTAATCACGGCAGTATCGCCGATGATATCCCTTTTGGCATACATTGATCCTTCATAGATCACTGGCAGCATCTGTGTCAGCATTCTCCACTGTGCATTTCGCCTGCTTCGCCACTCTTCCAGGATGACACCCCGCTCCTTGTCTATCTCCTCTTCGTCAAGAGTCAGAAAGTCAGACCAGTCGGCAAGAATCATGAGGCATGTATCTATCAGGCCCGGTTTATCAACAGGTACATCACTGATGTTATAGACTGTTTCGTCGAAGCTGGTGTAGGCATTGATGTTTCGGCCGAAGGCCACTCCATGTTTCTCCAGGGTGCTCAGCAGGGTTTTGCCCGGGAAGTGAGTTGTGCCGTTGAATGCCATGTGTTCCAGAAAATGGGCAAGGCCGTTCTGATCATCCTGCTCCAGGATGGCCCCCACGTTCTGGATGATGTAGTAACTGGCCCTGCCTGCCGGTTCCGTATTGTGACGGATGTAGTAGGTAAGCCCGTTCTCAAGCTTTCCGATACGGTAAGCCGGATCAGCCGGAACGTTTTTGTCCGGTGATGCCTGTGCAGCGATAAGATGGCTGACAGCAGCCAAAACGGCAATTGCTAGAATTCTTTTCATAATCTTTATATTGTTGGACTTATTAGACAATGACATCACTTGAAGTATCAAAATTAAATAAAAAAAACCATCGCGCCGATGGTTTTTTAGATTTCTTTAAGGCAATGTTTAAAACAGCCCGTGCAGCTCGGCATTGATCCTGTCGATGACCTCACTGAGGTGTTCATTGTTTTCAGGGAAGTCATAATAGTCAGCTTCGAGTATAAGGAGTCTGCCCAGTTTGTAGGATTCGATCCATGCCTCATACCGCTCATTCAGTCTTTTCAGGTAATCGAGCCTGATTGAGCTTTCGTACTCGCGTCCCCGCTTTTGGATCTGGTTGACCAGTGTTGGAACGGATGCCCTCAGGTAGAGCAGGAGGTCAGGGGGCTCAACGAGTGAGCTCATCAGTTTGAAGAGGGTGAAGTAATTCTCGAAGTCACGTGTTGACATGAGACCCATGGAGTGCAGGTTGGGGGCGAAGATATATGCGTCTTCGTAAATGGTGCGGTCCTGCACTATGGTTTGTTCTGCCTTTTTGATTTCTAGAATCTGGCTGAAGCGGGAGTTCAGGAAGTATATCTGGAGGTTGAATGACCATCTCTGCATGTCTTCATAGAAGTCATTCAGGTAAGGATTGTCATCGACATCCTCATAGTGAGCCTGCCAGCCGTAATGTTTCGCGAGCAGTCCGGCCAATGTTGTCTTGCCTGATCCGATGTTGCCTGCTATGGCTATATGCATATGAAATGACTGTTAAAATACGTGCTTAAATATATGAAAAAGGGAGGGAGTAGTCCTCCACTGTTGATAAAAAGATTTCAGAGGCCGGCTGTTTTCAGAACGCTCTCAACGATCTCCCTGTTGTTTGACAACCGCGGCATCTTGTTCTGCCCGCCGAGTTTGTCCCTCTCCCTGAACCATTTGTAGAATGTTCCTCTGGGAACAGCTATCATCCTGGGACGGGCAAGTGTCAGGTCTTTATACCTTTTTGCCTCATAATCAGAATTAAGGGCTTTAAGGGTAGTGTCAAGTATTTCAATGAAATGCTCGGGGTCATCAGGTTCCCTGTCAAATTCGATCACCCATTCATGTGCTCCGCGGCTTTCGTCACCCATGTAGACCGGCCCTGCCGTATATTCGCTTATGTGCGCATGCGTGCCGGAGCATGCCTTTTCGAGGGCCTTTTCGGCATTGTCAATTATCAGCTCTTCGCCGAAGGCATTAATGAAGAATTTTGTCCGTCCGGTGATTTTCATCTTGTGAGGATAAAGGCTGGTGAACTCAACAGTGTCACCTATGGCATATCTCCACAGGCCGCCGTCTGTCGAGATTACCATTGCGTAGTTTACCCCCCTTTCAACCTCACCGATGCTTAGTGTGCGCGGATTATCCGTGCCGAATTCATCTGCGGGGATGAACTCATAGTAAACACCGTAATCAAGCATGAGCAGCATCGAGCTGTCAGTCAGATCATCCTGTATGGCGAAAAATCCCTCGGAAGCGTTATAGGTCTCCATATAGTGCATCTTCGGGTCAGGCAGGAGCTTTCTGTACTGCTCGCGATAGGGTGCGAAACTGACGCCGCCATGGAAGAAGACTTCAAGGTTGGGCCATACCTCGTGCAGGTTCGCCTTGCCCGTGGTTTCAAGTATGTGCCGGATCAGGACGAGATACCAGGATGGAACACCGGAGAGGCTGGTAATATTCATATCAACAGTCTTCTCGGTTATCATCCTCATTTTTTCCTCGAAGTCCTCGATAAGGGCTATCCGTGCAGGTGGCGTGCGTATCAGCTCAGCGTATGCAGGGGCATTTTCAATCAGTATTGCAGAGAGATCACCGAAGAGTGAGTTGTTGCTGAAGCTGTTTATCTGGTGACTGCCTCCGAGAGTGAGTCCCTTGCCAAGGAAGATCCTGGTTTCAGGATTGAGAGAGGTGTACAGAACGATACAATCCTTTGCTCCCCGGTAATGGGTCTCTTCAAGCGATTCATGCGTTATGGGGATGAACTTGCTTTTGGTGCTGGTGGTTCCGGATGACTTTGCAAACCACTTTACCTCGCCGGGCCAGAGAACATTCTTTTCGCCGGCCCTTAGCCTTTCGATCCACGGAATCACATCCTCGTATGACTGTACGGCCACGTTCCTGCAGAATTGTTCATGGGTGGTCACTGAGGAGTACCCGTGTTCCCTGCCCCATTCGGTGTCTCTTGACAGTGAAACCAGCCTGGTCAGTACCTCCTGCTGGGTTTCGGCAGGGTATTTCCTGAACAGCTCAATCTGTGAGAGGCGTTTGGTATTGATCCATTTAATGACAGAGGGTATGAATGGCATCGGGTCAGTTTTATTCAAAGATAGCTAAAGTGTGACTTTTTTATCTGAAAATATCTCTCAGCACCTGGAGTGAACGCATCTCCCTGATTCCCGGGAGGTGGAGCCTGTAATACTTCAACATCCCGGCCAGAAGCTCTGTGCGTTCTTCGCCGGACAATTTCAGCGAGGCCAGCTCCTCAACAGGCATCTGCAGCAGAAGGTTCAGCACCCGGGCTCCGGCAGGATTCAGGTAGTCAGTGTGCATTGGCCGCAACGGGGTGAACTGCCCGGTGAGCATGTCAAAGTAACAGGCGGTCATATCAGTTCCTGTCGGGCCTATTCCCGTGAAGTCAGTGAACGCAACGAGAAACCAGAGATGGAAGTTACTGATTCCTGATGTCATCTCATCAAGGCTGATTACCGATGACTCAATGAAATCAAAGAGCAGTTTGTTTACATCTTCTTCCCTGATTACATTGTAAAGCAGCTCGCTTATGAACATGGCAATGGTGGTCCGGTGGATATCGCCGTGAATCCTTTTTGGGATATAGGCCAGCGTCATCTCCTTCAGGTTATGCAACTCCCTGTTTTCGTAGTAGTAAAGTTCCGTATTGAAGATATTCAGAGGCTGGAAGTAGTTGAACCTTGCGTTTCCCCGCTTTGATGATATTCCCTTTACCATTACCGAAAGGCGCCCGTATTCCTGAGTATAGAAACGGGCTATCAGCGAATTGTCTGAATATCTCACATGGTGGAGCAGTATGGCTTTTGTCCTGGTCAGCATGGCCTGAAAGATCTCCTCAAAAGTATTAAAGTTTCATAACAGCATACTGCAAACAAAGAGTCTGAGTTTATTAGATTAGAATAATTGTTTCATATCAACCAGGATGGAATCAGAATCCAAAGAACGGCTTCTCAGGCGAATTGCAAGGCTTGTCCGCCAGAACAAGGAGCTGGAGGAGCAGGTTAAAAAACTTGAGCGTGAGAAGGAGAGGCTTCTTGAAACCACTGAGAAATACAGGCTTCTTGTTGAAAACAATGAGCTGAAAGGGGTCAGGGTGGAAGAAGAGGATAAGAGTCTCAAGTTCAACATGGTCACGGTCCTTTTTGCCAGCATTCAGGGTTTCCCGAACATGACGGAGGAGATTGACCCGGCATTGATGATGGATGAACTGGATGAAATTTTCTTCGAGTTTGACCGGATCATCAGGAAATATCACGTTGAAAAGATCAGAACCATTGGCGACACCTACATGTGCGCCGGCGGAATTCCTGCAAAGAATATCACCAATCCGGTGGAAGTGGTGATGGCGGCGGTGGAGCTGAGACAGTTTCTCCGCGATTTTGAAGCCGCCAGGAGGGGTGAAAAACGTATCTGGAACCTGAAGATCGGGATTCACACGGGGCCTGTCTCTGCCACCGTTTCAGGCAAGAGCAGGGTCTCCTATGATATCAAGGGCAGGGCGGTGAATACGGCAAGCCGGATTCAGGGTGTATCTGAAAAGGATTCAATCCTGATCTCGGTAATGACATATGAGCTTATCAAGGAGTTCTTCAATTGCGATTATTACGGCAAGCTTCCCGTAAAATACATGGGTAATATCCAGATGTATCAGGTGGCAGGTCTGCTGCCCGAACTGGCTGCTGACAGCAACGGAGCGGTTCCCAACAAATCATTCAAAGTTAAGTTCGGCCTCATTCAGCTAACTGATATCCAGGAGGTTGTGCTTGACAAGCTGGAAAAGGAACTGCCTGACTTCCTGTTTTATCACAATGTCAAACACACCGTTGACGTGGTCACCGAGGTAGAACTCATCGGTTGGGCTGAGGGGTGTACTGACGAGGAGATACTGCTTCTGAAGACGGCGGCGCTGTTCCATGACGCAGGTCATACGGTATCTTATGACGATCACGAGTATCATGGCACCCTGCTGGTGAAAGAGATGTTGCCGGCGTACGGGTACAGTGAGGAGCAGTTGGAAAAGATATGCAGGATCATAATGTCAACCAAGCTTCCGCCGAAGCCCGGTGATCTCCTCGAACAAATAATATGTGACTCAGACCTTGATTACCTGGGCCGAAGTGATTTTATCCCGGTGTCCAATACACTTTACGAGGAGCTCAAGGCGCAGGACAAGATCACCAATCTGAATGACTGGAACAAGATGCAGGTGAAGTTCATCTCCGGGCACCAGTACTTTACAGCTACGGCCCGTCAACTGAGGGAGGTGAATAAAAAACTCCAGATTGAGAGAATCAGGAGTTTAATTACAGAAAGCTGATCATCCTTTGGCTGCAGGGCTATCTTATCACCAGCATTTTTGTCACTCCGGCCAGGGTTCCGTCTTCGTTTGCGCAAAACACGAGGTAGACTCCCGTTGCCACTCTCTGTGACCGGTAGTTTCGCAGATCCCATACTGCCTGCCCGCCAAGGGATTTTGTCTCATAGACCAGGTTGCCGCTCACATCTGTTATCTTCACCGATGAGTTTCCGACGAGGCCTGTTATTGTGACCACGCCATTGAAATCTTCCCTTACCGGGTTGGGGAAGGCATATATACCGGAGAAATCTTTTTTTCCTGATGTTGCTTCGCCGCGGTACGAGATAATGCCTTCGGATGTGCCGAACCACACATCACCGGTGACTCCGTTAACAGCTATTCTTACGATATTGTCAGAAAGGAGGGGGCTGTTGGTTGTGGTGAAGTGAGCCAGCTCCTTCCTGCCATCGTCAGACATAAGAAACGCGCCGGCACTGAGCGTCCCGAACCATTTTCTGTTGGCGCCGTCAACGGCAACAGCTGTCACCGTTTCGGTACCGAGCAGATAATCAGCAAGTCCTGATCCGTCGTTTCTTGGTATCTTGATGCGGGAGGCTCTTATTTCAGAGCTGAAAACCTTGCCCGTATTATAGAATACTGCCGGTCCCATGTCTGTTCCCACCCATATGTTTCCGTCAAGGTCAACGGCGATCGAAAAGAGGTTGTTCATGATTTGCCCGTCGGCATCCTGAACCTGCAGCCTGATAAACCTGTCATCTGAAGTATTTGAGGGAGTTCCTGCCGGGTCATAGACAAGAAGTCCGTTACCGCGCGGCAGTATCACCCATATGTATTGATTCCGGTCAATAGCCATATCTCCAGCCACATCCATGTTAAGGTTCACCTCCGTGATAATCCAGTTGCCGTCAGGGGTGAGTGCCTTCAGGTTGCCCTGCACTCCTGTCTGGGTCATCCAGAGGTTGCCCGGCAGGTCCCAGGCAAGGCCGCAGATGCGTGAGTAGTTCTTTCCGGGTATGATGCTTGACAGCGGGGAGTTGTACTGGTTGTAGTTTTGAACCAGCCTGCCATCGAGGAATTCATAGAGGCCGTTGCCCCATGATGAAACGAAGAGGTGATTTTCATTGGCGGGATCAATTGCGGCCCGCATTGCATCTCTGTCAGCTTCGCCGTAGAGTATATGGCTTTTCCAGGAATTGGCCGAGCCGGTAAATACCTGAAGCGGCCTGTAGACGTTGCCCCACGCGTTGTCAACCGTTCCTCCGGTGACACAGAAGCTGTTACCTGAAAAGACAATGTCTGCAACGTTGGATGTATACGGACCGGCGATAGCGTGGTTCCTGAAATCTGTAAAGTTGGTGGTTGATACCAGGCCCACGGAAGCGTCAGCCACCCACAGATCCTGGCCTGTGGTCAGTGCGCCGTTCGGAGAGGCTCCGGCCCATCCATATCCTGTTATCTCCCGGGTGACAGCACCCTGCGGAGAGAGAATTCTCAGGGAAGAGGAGAGTGAAACTATCACGCGGTTGCCGTCGCTGTCAAGAGCCCTGATTGTTCCGGCAGGCTCGGTGGCAATCAGGGTGGCAGGCTGGCCCGGCGTGACAAGAAATAGAGAATCAGACGAAGAGGCAGGTCTGTTTTTGCCCGGTTTGCATATCATCAGGCCGGTGCCTGCAGAAGCTATCATGCCGTATTCTGATATTGGTTCAGGAAGGTCATCAAGCAATTCCCAGTTACCGAAATAGGAGAGACCCTGCCGGCTTACCGGTGCAGACCATACTCCCCTGGCGGTGGCGGCATAAACCCGGTCACCCAGTATGACAGCTTCGTTTACGCTGTTTGTTTCCCCGTCAGGCCCGGGTCTCCAGGTGTCGGCAACATACCTGCCACGGATGTCAATCACAACAATTCCGAAGCTGGCCGTCAGCAGGGCCCTGCTTCCGCTGACAGTCACTCCGTAAATCTCCTTCAGACCCGGTATGTACTTGTTTTTAATGTCAGGCAGAGTGGTGATGACCCCGTTTTTCAGGATGTCTATCCCCGTGCTGCGGTAGACGATGATAAGCGACTCTTCCGCTTCACACCATGCAACCAGTGCGACAGCTGTCTCTGTCAGTCCTGATACCCTTGAAAGTGATGAGTTAGTGCCGCTGCCCGGATCATGGACGAGCACCGCGGAGCCGGTAGATGAGTATATTTTCCCGCCGCCGGCGGATATTGAATATGATCTGCTGTAAGGGAGGTGATCAGTCCATGATCCTACGCTCCCCTGCCCGGATACCAGGAGAGAGGATAAGAGAAGACAGAGGAGGGAGCAGATTCGTTTCATTTTATGGTCTTTCATTTTCCGGCGCCGGTCCGTTTCTGATCACTGAGGAAGCCGATAAGCTTCCTCATGGCTTTGGCCCTGTGCGAGACCCTGTTTTTTTCGCTCAGGGGTATCTCGGCAAAAGTGAGGTCATATCCAGAGGCTAAAAAGACGGGGTCATATCCAAACCCGCCGCTGCCTCTTCTTTCCATGATGATTTCGCCTTCAACCATACCCTCGAAGAGATACTCCGAGCCATCAAGAATCAGTGCGATTACAGTTCTGAACCGGGCGCTTCTTTCTGTCATATCCTTCATCTCGCGGAGGAGTTTTTCGATGTTGTCATCAAAGCTTTTGCTTTCGCCTGCATACCTTGCCGAGTGCACACCGGGTGCACCGCCCAGGGATGGTACTTCAAGTCCTGTGTCATCTGCGAAGACGTTCAGCCCTGTCTTTTCATGTACATACCTTGCCTTGAAGAGGGCATTCTCCTCAAGTGTTTCGGCTTCCTCGGGAATATCTTCAGTGATACCCGTGTCAGCAAGTCCGAGAATCGTGAAATTGTCGTCAAGGAGATCATTTATCTCCTTGATTTTATGCTTATTGTTAGTTGCGAATACAAGTTCCATAATCTGAACGGTAAAAGACAAAATTAATCATTGCATCGTGATGCAGCCTTTCAGGCATACCAAAACCGGAAAATATTAGTTTATTTTGGTAGAGATCACCAGATTAAAATCCTCTATGGTTATCAGCCATTTCCGCGGGTTCAAAATGGTTTGCACCCTGCTCTGTGCGGGTGTATTCACAGCTGTATCTGCGGCCGTGTCTGTGGCCATGTCTGAATCTGCGTCTGTGTCTGAATCTGCGGCCGTTTCTGTATCTGCATCCGTGGCCGTATCTGCGACTTGTCCGGGTCAGGGTTCAGGCATGTTGTCTGAGGCTTATCCTGGTCAGGGGCCCGGTCTGCAGTCTGAGGCATGTCCTGATCAGGTGCCCGGTCTGCAGTCTGCAAGGAGTTTGACCGTCATGAACACTGCACTGTCAGCAGGCGGCGTTTCCGCTCAATCAATAATCCGGCCTTCAGGCAGGTTGACCGGC
>WXFE01000065.1 GCA_009881065.1 Bacteroidales bacterium
CCTGTCAGGCTCTCCCGGGTCAGGCGGCAGCGGCCTGCCGCTCTTCGTGCCGCAGAATTTGCATGATCTTGTGCAAATGTCACCGAGGATCATCAGGGTGGCAGTGCCGGCATTCCAGCACTCCCCGATGTTCGGGCAGTTGCCCGATGTGCAGATGGTATGCAGGCGGTGACTCTCAACGAGGTTCTTCACCATGGTGTAACTCTCCCCGCTTGCCCTTTCCATCCTGAGCCACGACGGCAGTCGCCTCTTGCCTCTCATAAATCCTGATTGACGAATTTTGTGAATATGCAAAGGTACATAATAAAAGAGAAAGGAGGGGTTGAAATTTGTATGACCAATCCATTGAAAATGTATCTTTGACGATTGGTTTTCATAATCCCGCGTATGCGGGAAAAAAGAGTCGCAGGCCAACATGACCCGGCCGGTAAAGTGTAAATTTTAAAATATGGAAGTAGTATATCTTAACGGTCAGTTTCTCCCGAAGGATCAGGCGCTGATCAGCCCTGATGACCGGGGTTTTCTTTTCGGGGACAGTGTTTACGAGGTAGCCAGATGGTATGGCGGGTACTTCTTTGATCTCCCGGGCCATACCGGCAGGTTCAGGCGCAGCATGAAGGAGACAAACATGGTATGGAAAGATGAAGCAAAGCTGGAGGAGATCTTTGAAGAGCTTATAGAGCGAAACGGGCTTGGCGCTGATTGTGCGATAGTCTATTTCCAGGCAACACGTGGCGTTGCACCCCGCAACCATGCCTTTCCCGATCCGCCGGTCAAACCAACCATCTACGGTTTTGCCCGCCGCCACAACATCAATACGCTTGCTGCTGAGCGGGGTGTCGCTATATGGCTCACCCCTGATCCCCGGTGGAACCGCTGCGATATCAAGACCACTGCCCTGATAGCCAACGTACTGCCTTACCAGGAGGCACATGACCAGGGATTTGCAGAGGTGTGCTTCGTGCGGAACGGCTTTGTGACCGAAGGAGCTCATTCGAATATCTTTTTTGTGAGGAACGAAGCACTTTACACCCATCCGGAAAACAATGATATCCTCTCAGGGATTACCCGGAAAAACATTATCTCCGTTGCCAGGGCAAATGATGTCAGCGTGGTTGAGGAGGCTGTCGCCACCGACATGATCCCCTACATGAACGAAGCGTTTATCTGCAACACCACCGGAGAGATAGTGCCAGTGACGCGGATCAGTGATCAGGTTATCGGGGATGGTAATCCGGGCCATCTGACACGGAAGCTGCAGGTGCTGCTCAGGGAGTTCATTCAGTCATGTGATCCGCATCGGTAGATAACGGCATCCGCCCCCTCGTCTCAGACGATAAAGAATTGTAAATTACAAACAATCCCGGTAATTTTGTATAGATAGCCTGCACCTTGAATGTCAGGCTGTCTGAGTCCATGATGTCAAGTGGTCACATAAAAATTTTTTTCCTCTTCCAACCTTTTCAGGCCTGATCTGCACTATATAGACAGAAGACAAAGATGCAGCAGAGTGAACAGAATCAGGGCGACAGGGAGCTTGTCCGGGGATGCCTGGGAAACAACAGGCTGGTGCAGCGTGCCCTGTACGAAAAGTATAGCGCTCGCCTCTACACTCTGATATACAGGCTGATAAGCGATCATGATGCCAGCAATGATGTTCTTCAGGATGCGTTCATTGAGATCTTCCGGTCATTGGCAACCTTCAGGTTTGAATCGTCACTGTTTACATGGATGCGCACTATAGTAATCAGAAATGCGATGAGCTACCTGAGGAAAAATGCCCGGCTGCAGGTAATTACCGACGAGATTCCCGACCAGGCGTCAGAGGGCTCGTTCAATTTCACCGCTGAACACCTCGAGAAGGCGATACTCTCACTGCCGGCACAGGCACGGAGCGTGTTTATCCTGATTGAGGTAGAAGGCTATAAGCACCAGGAGGTAGCCGAAATACTGGGTATAAATGAAGGGACTTCAAAGTCGCAGTTGAATTATGCAAAGAAGCTGTTAAGAAACAGACTGACAAAACCGTCAGATGAACAGAGAGTTTGATGACATATTATCTGAAAGAATAAGGGAGCTGCCCTCCCACCAGCCTTCCGCGGCTCTCTGGAAGGAGATAGAATCTCTCCTTGACAGGGAAGATGCCATCCTGAGCCAGCTCCATGATCTGCCCATTCATCACCCGTCATCCGCGGTATGGGAAAACATTGAGGCTGCATTGCAGGAGGAGCGTCCGGACAGATCGTCAGACGCAGATTTCCGCAGCACGGTGAAAAGGACCCTGCAGATGCCTCCTGATAGTGATGATATCATGCTGACCGGGAAAAAGCGTGCCGGAATTCGCCGGAGGACGCTCCTCATGACTATAGGCAGTGTTGCGGCCGCTGTCCTGATTTTGTTTGCAATCCCCCAACTTCTGCCAACAGAAAAAGGCATTACAGTTGAGAGTGAAATCATCCCTGGTGAAGAGTACGGTTCCCCCGTGACTATGACCGGCGCAGACGAAGACCCGATTGAAGTCATCAGGGAGCTGTGCAGGACCGGCGCCCCGATATGCCAGTCAGAGCTCTTCAGGGAAAAGATGCAGCTCTATCAGGAACTGAACGAGGAGCTCCGCCAGCTTGAAATGGTTATTGACCAGGTAGGCGACTCCTCCGAAATCATACAGTCGGTAATACGGATCGAGAATCTTAAGTCGGGCACCCTGCAGGAACTCATACAACTGATCCATTCATGAAAATTCTCCATTACATAGCAATGAGTCTTGTTCTCCTGGGAACCTGTGACCTCACAGCACAGGAGGTGATGCAAAAGGCATCAAGGAGTGATGAGAGGAGCTTCGGAAAGGGTATCAGCGGGGTCTCAGTATATGGGGAGAAGGCCTCCATAACTGTCAGAGGCGCAGCCGTCAGCGACGTGAAGGTGCTGCTCAGGCCTGTCTCACGGAACAGGACCGGGGAGCTGGCTATAGCCGATCTGAAATATATTCATTACTCAGCTGAGAAAGAGGGTGACATCCTGGTGATCAGGAATTCATTCAGGGGTAAATTGGAACAGATAACCAGTAACCTCAGCATGGAGATCGAGATCATCATGCCTTCTTCCCTCCCGGTGAGCATCACCAACCTGTATGGCCCCGTTGAAGCCGGTAACCTCGCTTCAATAACCGCCAATGTCTCCTTCGGCTCGCTCCGGCTGAAAGATATCAGCTCGGCAGCCAGGATAACAGCCCGCTACTCGGATATGGAACTGACATCTGTCCGCGGAAGGGCTGATATCAAAGCAGAAAAATCTGACATATTAACTACAGCCCTCGGAGCCACAACAGTCATTAACTGCTCGTACGGGACTGCAAACCTGGAGATGTCAGGATCAGGGCCTCTGATTGTCAAGGGGTACCGTACCACGGTTAACATCTCAGTTGACGAACCGGGCAGATTCCAGTATTCACTCAAGGCACCGCAGGGAAGAATAATCATGTCTGACGGGAAACAATACCGGAACCAGCCGGTGGAAGTCACACCACAGTCTCCTGCAGGGCTTATTGATGTAACCACTTCATACTGTGACATTACAATAGCAAAGAAATAATCCGGCCATGAAAACAAAGGATAAACTGATAACACGGGTCTTACGGAGAAGGCAATATTTGCTTTGTCTGACAGCTCTGGTCCTGGCTCTGCTGACGAGCCGGGAGGCAAATGGACAGGATTTCAGGGAGAGTCCTTACAATAAGCGGATCTTCAGCATTAACAGCGGGTCTGTCTTTTCAGGCGACGGCGACTGCTGGGGAATCGGTACCGGCTTATCTCACCTGAAGACCATTGGCAGGCGGTTCTATATACGGGAGAACCTGACATCATGGATAATCAACGGAGAGAGCTGGATTGAAGGGGCCTTCGAGAACCAGACTGCCATCGACCTGAGTGCCGAACTGGGTTTCTCGCCCTTCAGGATGGGTCAGCGCTTCTTCAGCATACACGGTGGTGTCTGCAGTGCCTTTTTTATCAACTCAGATCCAACCAACGGCGGAAGATGGCTTGTCTACTTCCCTGACACCGGTGATTACAGCTACATGGAGTATTATGAGCAGGTGCTGATAAAAACACTTGATTTCGGAATTACTTTCGGAGTCAACTACCACCGGCAGATTACTCCGGCACTATACCTGAATGCCCGGGCCGATTTCCGGACACATTTCAGTACCGCCTCGGCCATATCAATGATCACTGTAGGTATCGGCTTCGATGCCCGCGAACTCTTTAAAAAACAGTAAAGAGATGAAGATAACAGCATACATAACTCTTATCCTTACAGTCAGCATCGCAGGAACGAACTGCCTTGCACAGACCGATACAGTACTGGTTGAGACCGAACTGAAGCAGGACCAGGAATTCTACTACCGCAACAAGTACCGCTACCTCGATGTGCGACTGGGAGATGAAGACAGGCTGCTGAAGATAGGCATCCAGCCTTTCAAGCCCAGCGACAATTTCAGTTTCCTGGTATTTACACTGCATGGAGGCTTTGAGCAGAAGATAAACACGTCACTCACCACAGTGACCGAGATCAATTCTGTCATGACCTGGACCAAAGAGGAGGCATTTCACCAGCAGGGTATATCACTGGGAGGCCGGTACTACTTCCTCAAAAAGAGAGAAATTGAACAGGGACGCAGCGGCAATAACTGTCAGGGTGTTTACGGGCTCTTCAAAATGAGT
>WXFE01000066.1 GCA_009881065.1 Bacteroidales bacterium
CGATTGAGAACCCTGATGAAGGGACGGCAGTGAGCAGCGCCTGATTATGGAAGCAGTTCCAGTGACCCGGCGTTGCCGTAACCGAGAAAGCCACCCCCATCGCACCCGCGCCATGAGGCACAAACAATGGTTCACCGGCATGTATGACGGTAAAATGAAAAAACAGCAGCATAAACACTGCATTCCACCGCAGCATCATAATGAGACATAATTACTCCATCAAATTTAGGACAGGGAAAGGAGAATGTCAAGGGAAAGTGAGAAAAAAGTCAACAGACGATTAGCAACAGGCAATCGTCAGAAAGCCGGCATGTCAATGCCGGCGCTGCTGTCTGATGCCGGATGGCTCATACCTCTGCCTTATGTAGCGGAATACTACCCACTAGAGACGCTGCTGTCTGATGCCGGATGGCTGACACCTCTACCCCTTGATATCCTTGATATTGAGCTGCACTGACCTCTTTCCGCGAAACTCATTCATCTCCACTGAGTAGGCTATGTCAACAACACCGCCGGACTCACGGAAGGTCTCAATCATGTCAGCCTGGCCAAAGGCAATGGCTCCCACAGGCTCACCGTTCTCCCTGGCAAAGGAGAGCTTGAGATGAATACCGTTGGCACCCACAGGCTGGCATGAGAGCGTCTTGACCCTTCTTGAGACAAACACCGGCGCCGTATTCTCAGGGCCGAACGGCTGAAACTTCTCAAGATGCCGGCAAAATTCCATGGTGACCTCTTCAAGAGGAATCTCCTCATCAATATTGACTGATGGCACCAGGTGCTCATCCCTTATCGTCTCGCTGACATATTGCTCAAATCTCTCGCGAAACTCCTGCAGGTTCTCCTGCTTCAGGGTCAGTCCGGCTGCAAACATGTGCCCTCCAAAACTCTCGAGCAGGTCAGAGCAGTATTCGATTGCCTGGTAAAGATCATATCCGGGAACGCTGCGTGCCGACCCGGTGGCATATCCATCCTTCGACTCCGTCAGTATCACGGTAGGCCGGTAATATGTCTCAATCAGCCGCGATGCCACAATACCAATCACCCCCTTGTGCCATCCCCGGTGAAACAGTACCGTAGTGCGGGCGTTGCCTGACCTGATGTCATCGCTCACCATGCGGAGCGCTTCGGCAGTGATCTCGCTGTCTTTTTTCCTGCGGTGGTCATTATTGACGTCTATGGCATCACAGATAGTCATTGCTTCCTGCGAATTCTGCGATACCAGCAAATCTACCGCCCTGCTCCCCGACTCCATCCGGCCGGCGGCATTGATCCGGGGGCCGATGCGGAAAACCACATCTTCAATGACCAGCGGCTTTTTTATCTTTGCCTTTTCAATGATCTTCTGAAATCCCAGACGGGGTGACTCGTTCAGTTGCTTCAGCCCGTAATAAGCCAGTATCCTGTTCTCGCCGGTCATCGGCACAATGTCAGAGCCGATGCTGACTGCAACCAGGTCAAGATAGGGAATAATCTCTTCAAACGGTATTCCCTGCACCATGCAGATAGCCTGCATCAGCTTGAATCCCACACCGCACCCTGACATCTCCTTGTATGGATAACCGCACCCCGGCTGCTTGGGGTCAAGGACGGCAGTGGCATCCGGGATTCCCTCGCCCGGGAGGTGATGGTCACAAATAATGATATCTATACCCTTTGACCGTGCATATTTCACCTTCTCAACTGCCTTAATTCCGCAATCAAGCGCAATAATCAGTTTGCAGCCCCCCCCGGCAGCATAGTCGATACCCCTTGAGGAGAGTCCGTACCCCTCATGGTAACGGTCAGGGATGTAGTAATCAAGGCAGGAATGCCTCTCCCTCAGGAAGGAATAGAGCATTGCCACCGACGTGGTACCGTCAACATCATAGTCGCCGTAAACAAGTATCTTTTCGTTTCGCGATATTGCCGTGGCAATCCTGTCCACCGCCCTGTTCATGTCCTTCATCAGGAAGGGGTCATGCAGGGATTCAAGGGTCGGGTTGAAGAATTCCTCAGCCTGTTGTTTCGTTGTGATGCCCCGCTGAGCCATCAGGCCGGCGACAGTGACAGGCACCCCCATCTCTGTCGCCAGGGTCGTGACGACATGTTCGTCGCCCCTCTCTTTCAAGAGCCACCTTTTGTCCATTATATTTATTTTTAATAATATTCATATCCGAAGACCTCCCTCATTGTGTTGTACATCACTCGCTTCACATCATCCATTTCTCTCTTTTCTCCCGTCTCTTTTCCGATGCTGGTAACACCTTTGTCGGTGAAGCCGCAAGGGTTGATATGGTTAAAGTAGGAGAGGTCAGTGTTCACGTTCAGGGCAAAGCCGTGCATTGTCACGAACCGCGAGGCCCTTACGCCTATGGCACAAATTTTTCTCGCGCGGGCTCCCTTGTCTGGGTCAATCCATACTCCCGTGGCGCCCTCCAGGCGACTCCCCTCAATACCGAAACGGGAGATGCACCTGATAATTGCTTCTTCAAGCAGATGAATATATTCGCGAAGCCCAAGCTTCAGCTTTTCAAGGTCAAAGATGGGATAACCCACGAGCTGGCCGGGGCCATGATAGGTAATATCCCCTCCCCTGTCGATCTTGTAGAACGAGGCATCGCGGGCCCGCAACTGGATATAGTCAAGCAGCAGGTTCTGCTCTGATCCGCTCTTCCCCAGAGTGTAAACATGGTTATGCTCCACAAAGATCAGCCGGTCAGGAGTAGTTTTGCCATCACTCTCCGGTCTGCCCTTCTCCGCCACCTTGAGATTGAAGAAATGCTCCTGATAATCCCAGGTCTCCTTGAAGTCTCTCAGACCGAGATCATCAAAAATTACCTTTATGCCGGCGTTGTTTATCATAATCTGTTACAAAAACTTCCCTGGTCACTATAAATCGTGCAGTCGCTCTTTCACATGCTTTTCAGCATGGAAGGAACTTCTGACAAGCGGACTGCTCTCAACGAATTCAAATCCGGTCTCAAGCCCTGTTTTCCTGTACTCCTCAAACCTCTCAGGCGTAACATACTCAACAACCGGTATATGCTCAAGGCTTGGAGCAAGATACTGCCCGATAGTCACAATTCTGCAACCGGTTGCATAAATATCGGCCAGCGTTTCAGTCACCTCCCCTTCGCTCTCTCCGAGGCCAAGCATAATACCGGATTTTGCGCGCACACCGCGCGAAGCGATGTGTCTGAGCACCGCCAGGCTTACTTCGTACTTTGCAACTGACCTGATCAGGGGAGTCAGGCGCCTGACTGTTTCCATGTTATGAGAGATGACATCGGGCCCTGCATCAATCACCATGTCAATATGCTCTGTTTTGCCCCTGAAGTCGGGGATCAGTGTCTCGATGGTCACGCCCGGATTCACCTCCCTGATCCTCCTGATCGTTTCTGCCCAGTGAGCAGCACCGCCGTCAGGCAGGTCGTCACGGTCAACGGAAGTGATGACGCAGTGCTTCAGATGCATGGTCTTCACCGCCTGAGCTACCCTGTCAGGCTCTCCCGGGTCAGGCGGCAGCGGCCTGCCGCTCTTCGTGCCGCAGAATTTGCATGATCTTGTGCAAATGTCACCGAGGATCATCAGGGTGGCAGTGCCGGCATTCCAGCACTCCCCG
>WXFE01000067.1 GCA_009881065.1 Bacteroidales bacterium
CTACGGGGAGTTGGAACCAATACTGATGCTGACGGAAATTATTCTCTCAGCAATGTTCCTCCCGACGCTGTACTGGTGTTCAGCTATGTGGGTTACAAAACGCAGGAGATCCCGGTTTCAGGGAGATCGGTCATCAATGTTGAGATGGTCACTGATGCTCTTGCGCTTGATGAGGTGATTGTTGTTGCCTACGGTACATCCACAAAGGGAACCTTTACCGGTGCTGCCAGCGTGGTGAAGGCTGATGCCATCAAGGATGTCCCGACGCTTTCATTTGAGAATGCCATGGGTGGAAAGATCGCCGGCATGCAGATTACAACCCTTTCAGGGCAGGCTGGTTCCACCTCCTCGATCAGGGTGCGCGGCGTAGGTTCCATGAATGCTTCCAATGAGCCTCTTTATGTTATTGATGGTGTTCCGGTGATATCGGGTAACGTCACACAGATGGGTATTTACACCTCCAGTAATGTGATGAGCTCGATTAATCCAAATGACATTGAGTCAATCACCGTTCTGAAAGACGCTGCTGCCTCAGCCCTTTACGGGTCAAGAGCTGCCAACGGTGTAATTGTCATCACCACAAAACAGGGTAAGCAGGGCAAGCCTGTGATTAATTTCAAGGCTTCAGTGGGTATAACCCCCTCTTTTGCAACTGACAACTACGAGGCTGCCAGCACTGAACAGCAGGTGGAGCTCTATTATGAGAACTTCTGGAATGCAGGTGTTCTTTATGACGGCATGACCAGTGAAGAGGCCAGTGCCAGTGCCCTTGCACAGCTGAACAAGAGGTTCAACAAGCATGGTTATACCTTCTCGGCTCCTGACCATACGGTCAATTCGCTTACGATAGGAGGTGATAGAGCTGGTCAGTATTTCGACTGGGAGGATGTTCTTTTCCGCACAGCGGTGTACCAGGCTTATGATCTCTCTGTCAGTGGTGGTACAGAGGCTTCAAATTACTACACTTCATTCTCCTATACAAATGACCTCGGCCGCAGTGTCATCAACGCCTTTGACCGTATAACGGGAAGAATGAATTTCGGTCAGAAGATAGGGAAATATATTGAGCTGAACACAAATATCAATGTCAGCAGCAGTAACAAAGAGGGTTTCAATGACAGCCGTGCCCTGGGAAACAACTACTTCCTGCAGAGCCGTAACCTGCTGTGGGGGCTCTACTGGCCGACTGACTATGGTACGGGGTTGCCCTGGACAGCCAGGTATGGAAGCTATGCATATAATCCGGTTTACTACAACAATGAGTGGGAAAACTGGTCAAAGACCCAGCGGGTATTTGCCAATGAGACTGTTACCATAAAGATACTTCCTGAGCTGATTCTCAAGTCTATCTTCTCATTTGACAATACCCAGACCCTTGATCACCTGTATTACAGTGCTCTGCATTTCAGTGGCACAGCCACCCAGGGTTCCGTTTCCGAGAACAGCACAAAGATCAGTGAGCTTGTCTCTTCAACCACTCTCAACTACAGCAAGACTTTTGGCGGAGTACATAATGTAAGTGCCCTGGTTGGCTGGGAGGTTGCAAAAAACCAGACTGACTACCAGAGATCTACCGGCACAAATCTTCCCACCAGCGCCCTTCATACCGTAGCCACGGCAGGCAAGCTTGATGCGAGCGCCTACTACTGGGGCCATACGTTGGCTTCAATGCTCTCACGGGCCGAGTACAACTATGACAACAAGTATTATGCTTCGGCTTCATTCCGCCGTGACGGCTCATCAAAGCTTGGCCCTGATTCACGCTGGGGCAACTTCTGGTCAGTAGCCGGATCATGGAGAATAGATCAGGAGAGCTTCATGGATGCTCTGTCTGTCATCAGCAGCCTGAGGCTAAGAGCATCATACGGTGTTAACGGTACTCTGCCAACCAGCAACTACGGATGGCGCTCACTTACCAGCTATGCCAACAAATACATGGAGCAGCCCGGCAGCAGTGTAAGTACCATTGCAGATGCAGACCTGTCATGGGAGACAAGCTACACCTCCAACATTGCACTTGAATTCGGGTTATTCAGCCAGAGACTGACCGGTTCACTGGAGTACTTTAACAGAGATTCGAAAAACCTTCTCCAGGATGTTCCTCTCTCAAGGGTGACAGGTTTTTATACAACGCTTGATAATGTTGGCGAGATAAACAACCGCGGACTGGAAATTGAACTCTACGGTGAGATAATGAGAGCAGGAGATTTCACCTGGAGTGCCGGGCTTACAGCCTCGCATATTAAGTCAACTGTGACCAGGTTGTATGGAGGGCAGGATATAATATGGTATGAACCTACCGGCGATGATAATCGGACAAAATTTATTTACACTGAAGGTCAATCGACGCTGGCCATCTACGGACTTGAGTGGGCCGGTGTTGAACGGGAGACCGGGCTCAATCTGTGGTTCCTGAATAATGATAAGGAACCTGACCTGATGGTTGACGGCAGGCCTGCCACATACAACTACAAGAATGCCAGCGAAATAGTTCTTGGAGATGCCCATCCGAAACTATTCGGAGGTTATAATACCGATCTGGCCTGGAAGGGTATTTCGCTTTCGCTCAACTTCATTTACAAGCTTGGCGGTTACACCTACGATGCTCCGGGCAGGGATATCAATGACGACGGCTACTACTGGGAAAGGATAATGTCACTTGACGCCTATGAAAACCGGTGGACACCACTCAACAAGGATGCGCGTTATCCTCAGCGTGTGGCCATTGACATGGAAGATGTAAACCAGAAGAGCAGCCGGCACATGCACCCGGCCGACTTCACCCGCCTGAAGAGCATTACTCTTGCTTACAACCTGCCAAAAGATCTTCTGAGCAAGATCAGAGTATCAGGGGCCAGGGTCTACTTCAACGGAGCCAACCTCTGGACACTTGCTGCCTGGAAGGTGTATGATCCGGAAGTTAATGAATACGGCTCCAGAGGCTGGGAAATGCCAATTGGCAAGACTTATACTTTCGGCATTGATGTCAGTTTCTAATCCTAAAAAGGCACAACGATGAAAAAGATAACTATAATACTTATGGTTCTGGGCCTCATGCTGATCACCTCATGCGAGGATTTCCTCGATGTCAAGCCCAGCAACTACGCGGCTTCGGAAACTTCCATCACAAATGCCGCTGACGCCAAGGTGGCCATCAACGGGCTGATGAGAAAGATGACTTCTTCGTCCTATTACGGGCGGAACTTCGTAATATATGGCGATGCCAAGGGGGGCGATTTTGCCATTCGTTCACAGGGCAGGGGCCTTGATTACTACTATTCATTCAACCATTCTGCCACATCAGGTTCCGGTTCAGGGTTCTGGGAGCAGATATACAACTGTATCCTGCAGGCCAACAACCTGATTATGAACATCGAAATGATGGAGGCAGAAGATAGGGGAAGCGCTGCTCTCAGCGAGTATAAGGGAATGGCATTGACCGCAAGGGCACTGATGTATTTTGACCTGGTCAGGCTGTACGGCAAAATGTACAACATGGAAAAATCATCATACGGTGTTCCCCTGGTGCTTGAACCCCTTGATGCCTCAGCCCAGCCAACAAGAGCATCGGTTGAGGAGATATATACCCAGGTACTGAGTGACCTGACCGCTGCGGCACCGCTTCTCTCGAAGAAAAAGGCAAACGGCTACATTAACTACTATGCCAACAAGGCCATCGAAGCACGCGTGCACCTCTTCATGGATAACTTCAGCGCCAGTCTGGCTGCTGCCGAAGAGGTCATCAACAGCGGGGTTTATTCACTCTACTCAAATGATGCCTGGGTTGGTTCCTGGGCCACACAATTCGGTTCGGAATCGATCTTTGAACTGGGCGTATATCCTGCTGAAGGAGACCTTAGAACCGGTTCCCTCGGGTACTATCTGCTTCGCCTCGGCAAGGTGACAGGAGCAATGGGGTGGTTCATGGCAAGTGATTACTGGATTGACAGGATGAACCAGGACCCGACTGACATTCGCTGGGCAGTGATGGACTACGATGAATCTTCTGACACGCGCTTTGGTTCATGCCTTAAGTATGTTGGAGGATCATCAATGAATGGTGACAAAGCTTCAGCCTCGGCAGTAAACATTAAGGTGATTCGGCTTTCCGAGATGTACCTCATTGCTGCCGAAGCTGCCCTGAAGCTTCCGACGTCTGACAAAGCCAGGGCTGCAGGTTATCTTAATCAGATAAGGAAGAGATCTCCGGGCCTGGCAGAGGCTACTGAAGAAACTGTGACTGCTGACATGATCCTTGATGAGAAGAGCAAGGAGTTCTTTGCCGAAGGGCTCAGGTATTTTGACATGCTCAGGCTCAACAAGACCATTGAGTTCAACGATGAGTTCATCTATCCGGCAGTTGTAATAACACACCGTGAGAAGACCCTTGACAGGACATTCTATAAGACTATCCTGCCTATAGATAAGGGTGAGATTGATGCCAACCCGGCAATAGGCAGTCAGCAGAATCCCGGTTACTGATACCTGGCTGTAGTAAGGCTTTATGCAAATAAGGAGGCCGCCCCGTTTGTGGGCGGCCTTGATTTTTCATTTATATGAGTGAATCTACCTTCTGATATAGAGATAACCACTCAGTGAAAGACCGTTCTCAGTTTTTATGACATAAAAATAAATGTCATCAGGCAGGGGTTCACCATTGTAGTTTGTTCCGTGCCAGAGATTGTCATAGTTGAGATTCTCAAAAACCAGCGCTCCCCTTCTGTCAAACACAGTCAGTTCAACCCTGCCGAGAACAGCTTTATCCCTGATTACGAAATAGTCATTTTTATGATCCATATCGGGGGTAATCAGCGTTGGGATCACTACTTTCTTCACAGTGACAAGCATCTCATCCGTTGCAGGTGGACAGACATTGTTCGATACGGTCCATAACAGGAGGTTTTCGCCCATGGAGAGATCTGTCACGGTTGTTTTTGCAGAATTCGGATTTGCGAAAGTTCCGGTACCATTCAGCACAGACCATGTTCCCGTGGAATTCTCATCAGGTTCGGCAGCGTCAAGGGTGGTGGTGAAGACAAATGTCAGCTCCTGGTCTACTCCTGCATTTGCTGTGGGTTGCCGGTATGCCGTAACGGTTACCGGGCTCACGGCGGAACAACCACCGGGGATTGTACCCCTGATGTAGTAGGTCCCTTCAGGGGCTGCTGACGGCGTGTTCAGAGGATCAGTAGCATGAACATCCATCCAGTAGGTATAGGTGAGGTTTGGTGTAGATCCTGCAGTTACGGCCGGCCGCGTCAGATCAACGACACCCGGTGAACAGACCGGATCAGGATTATTGATTACCAGCGTTGGTACGGGACCGGGCTGGGGATTGATGTGAACATCAGCAGATACCGGTGATGTACAGCCGGCGGCATTGGTCACGGTAAAGTTATATGAACCGGGATTCAGCCCGATTACATTAAAAGTGGTGCCCGAGGCGTTGATGTTGATACTTCCGGGGAAACGGGTGAGTGTCCATGTGCCTGTAGCGGGGAGACCGCTTAAGACAACACTTCCCGTGGGAAGGTCGCATGTGGGGTGTGTGATTGCTCCCGGCACCGGTGCGGTGGGGATGGAAGGTTGCGGATCAATTGTAACCTCCTGTGACGGCAATGAGGTGCAGCCGATGGAATTGGTGACCGTAAATGTATATGTGCCGGGCTGAATTCCGGTTATGGTTGTGCTTGTACCGGATCCATGGAATGTGGCTCCGTCAGGCTGCCTGGTCAGCGTCCAGTTACCTGTGCCGGGCAGTCCGGTGAGGACAAGGCTTCCGGTGGAGACATTGCACGAAGGCTGGGTAATTGTTCCCACCACCGGGGCACCGGGTATGTCAGGGCCCTGTACGATGCTTATGTTTGCCGACGGACCGGAAGTGCAGCCTCCATCATTGGTAACCGTATAGTTCCATGTGCCTGGCATCAGACCCGTAACAGTATATGATGTACCGCTGCCTGTCACCAGATCTCCGTCCTGAACGCGTGTGAGGGTCCATACACCTGTTCCGGGCAGGTTTTCGAGCACCACGCTGCCGGTCGGGGAATGGCAGGAAGGTTGCGTGATACGGCCTACCCGCGGAGCCGGAGGATTTGCACATCTGATATTCACAATATAATCCTCCACTTCACCGAAATTTGCCGAACCGGCAGGAGAATCAACGCGCGGGCCCAGCCTGAACCTTGCGAAGGTGGGTCTGGATGCTACAGCATTCTGAGGCACAGTTACATCCAGGCTGTAGGTGCCACTCCTTAATCTCAGCACATTGGTTGCCACCCTCTCTCCCGAGTCATTGAAGTCTCCGTCTCCGTTCCAGTCGATCCAGGCGCTGAAGTAAACATATCTCGATATGGAGGAGTACGGGTTTATCGTCACATAATACTGAATAGTAGCTTTACCCCCCTGTACCATGTCGGGAATCTTCACTCCGTCCTCGTCGTCAATTCCGTTCAGGTCATCACCGTCTGCCTCGTCAGAGTAGTGCTGTGAAGCTTCAGCATCCGGCGGCACAGAGCCAAGATAGATGCGTCCGTCAATCAGATGATCAACTGATCCGTAGCTGGCCGGGGCATCCCCAAAGTCACGGTCAGCAACCTGCATGAGCATCATGGATGAGTCAGACAGGTTTGGAGGGGTGGAACCATCATCCCTTCCTATTCCCGCCGGGAGGGCAAAGGCTGTCAGAAGGAGCAATGCAAGGGAGACTGTTCGTGTTATGTTTCTTTTTTCCATTCTGCTTTTTTAACAGACCCGGTTGACAGTTACCGGACCTGAAATGCTACAAGTTAGAGACTCAGAAAGGTATATGCAAAGATAATTTGATTGGCAGATTATCCCTGTTCCGGGCTGAAGTTGCGCGTACTTGCATTTTTCCGGCCTCTCACACCATGTGTTCATGCTGTACGACATAAATTCCGATTTGACGAATAAATGAAATTAATTGATCAATAAACGGTAATTATGACATGGTAAAATCCGGCTGATCCCTGGCGTGGTTACTCTGTACCAGGCTCCTGCTGGGCTTCGCCGCAGAAACGGCATATCTTTGCAACAGGCTGTATTTTCTCACCGCAGTTGGGACACTCCTTGAATTCCCCGGTCCCTGAAATCAGTTTCTCCTTCTCATCGGCAATGATGCCCTGGAAAAGGTTGAGTTCGGTGTCTGTAATGAATTTTACCGGATGCACCATGCTTCCTCCGGCATATTCAATGACAAGGTATCTTTTCCTGAGCTTTGTGATGAGCCAGATGCCTGCGGCAATTGACACGGCTGCGATGACCAGCATTATATAAGTTGACTGGTACACATCAGAGAGAATGCCGAGAATGGCTGCCAGCAGGCCAAATGCTATCAGGGCTCCTCCGGGAACGGGTCTGGTTATCTCCTTGCAGGCAGTGCCTGTAATATCCAGGAGACTGACAATCTTCTTTCCCCTGCTGGCCCTTAGTCCTCCGCCGTAAATGCGGGAACGTGACTCATACAACCGGCCTATCTGGTAAACCCTCTTGTCTGAAATGATAATGGCAGAATCTGACAGATCATCTTCCATCAGAAGCGACGAGAAATAATCCTGACCCAATATCGCAGTAAACTTTTCGTGCTGCGACGCAAAGAGGGTTTTGTAGTTGTATCTCATCGTTATTGTCAGTTGTTCAGCAGGTATCTTGTAGCCTGCAGTTTTACCATCGCCTGCCCAAATTTCGTTAATAAAGCTCATAGTGTAAGCGCTACAGGCCTGAAATAGAAGATAATTTTGACCAACAATGGCACAAAGAGGATTAATGGACTAAGTTCTTAGATTACCCGTCTGCAGCTCTATTACTCCTGCCGCACTTATTCAAAATGAAGAGACAACACCCAGATTCGTGACTTTAGTTTCTCAATCGTATTGCAGTATTCAGGATAGTCAGGATGAGGGTCATGGGCAAGTATATCTGCAATACCGTTTGACATCTTCAGTTCCAGGGCGAACCTTATTTCACTCAGGTAAAAACTGACCCCCGCACCAGCCTCATAGTACAGGTCTGGTTTGTTCAGCCTCAGGTAAACAGGACGCTCCAGGCGGTATTTTTTCTGGGCGTAGAAATCATACCTGTAATTGATGCCACCAACAACATAAGGCTTGACATTCTGCATCCTCCAGCCGTACTTCAGTTGCAGGGGGACCTCAATGAAACTCGATTCAACCTTTTGCGGAGTAAAGAGCGTGTCATGTACCCGGTCAGATGAATATTTCACATTTCGCTGTCCGAAAGATATGCCGGGCAGGAGCCTTATATCAAAAAACTGGTTCAGCCTGAAATTCAACGACAGGTGTATATTCAGCCCGGGAGAGAATGATCCCCTGGCCGGATAAACTGAATCGGTGAGGGTAAAATGCTCCGAGGGATCAATGTCGAAAGTCATCACATTGAATCCGAGGGTGTATCCTGCATTGAAAAACTTTTCATCCTCCCATGGGCCGTTAAACGGGATCTGATTCTGTCCTGACATGCCAGGCCCGAACAGCATCAAAACCATCGCAAGACAAACTGTTTTCAGACATGTATTCATTGCCGGATAATTCAACAGGTATAGGGTACCAAGATAGTAAAACCGATCGAATTCGGTCATGCTGATTTTTAGTATTAATAATTATTTAAAATTATTAGACCTTGAAGCCGTTTACTGATTAAGGGATAGTTGAACCATGAATAAGAACGACATTTTACAATTCCTGAAGGGGATTGAGCTCTTAAGGAATCTGACGGACGGGGAACTGAACGAGCTTGCCGGACACATCCACGGGAAGCAATGCAATGCACAGTATGATTCAGAACGCACACGATCTGAAAATGACCTCCTGGGTGAGCGTGAGGTGCCGGCTGAGGCTTATTATGGCGTGCAGACACTCAGGGCTATGGAAAATTTCAATATCTCAGCTGTGACGCTGAACTCTTTTCCATCACTCATTGAGGCACTCTCAATGGTTAAGGAAGCGGCTGCAGAGGCAAACCATGAGCTGGGGCTGCTTGACCGGAGCGTCAGGGATGCAATTGTTCTGACATGCCACGAAATCCGGAACGGCAGATTTCATGACCAGTTTGTGGTTGATATGATTCAGGGCGGGGCCGGCACGTCAACAAATATGAATGCCAATGAGGTGATCGCAAACAGGGCGCTTGAGATGCTGGGATATGAGAAGGGCGACTATGCCTGGTGCCACCCGAACAATCATGTGAATCTTTCTCAGTCTACAAATGATGCCTATCCCACCGCGGTGAAGATAGCGCTCTATAACTTAAACCGGAAACTGGTGGCGGCGCTTGAAACGCTTGTTGAGTCATTCCGCCGCAAAGGAGAGGAGTTTTCACATGTTCTCAAGATGGGGCGCACCCAGTTGCAGGATGCCGTTCCCATGACCCTGGGTCAGGAGTTCGGGTCATATGCCGTCACCCTGGAGGAGGAGATTGAGAGACTGAACATGAATGCAGGTCCTTTTCTTGAGATTAACATGGGTGCCACGGCAATCGGTACAGGCATCAATTCGGAGCCCGGCTATTCAGAAAAGGTAACCCGGCATCTGAGGAGGATCACCGGTCTTGACCTGGTACTTGCTCCCGACCTTGTGAAGGCAACACAGGATACAGGGGCATTTGTCATATATTCATCTGCCGTGAAGTGTCTGGCCATTAAGCTGTCGAAGATCTGTAATGATCTCCGTTTGCTCTCCTCGGGCCCCAGGACAGGTATCCATGAGATCAACCTTCCCCCGATGCAGCCCGGGTCATCAATCATGCCCGGGAAGGTCAACCCGGTAATTCCCGAAGTGGTCAACCAGATTGCATTCAAGGTGATGGGAAATGACTTTACGGTTACCATGGCTTCGGAAGCCGGCCAGCTTGAACTCAATGTCTTTGAACCAGTGATGGTTCACAGTCTCTTTGAGTCGGTTGAGCTGCTGATTAACGGAATGAACACACTGAGATACAGGTGCATTGATGGTATCACTGCCAACGAGGAACACTGCCGGTCTATGGTTGAGAAGAGCATCGGACTGGTGACGGCACTGGTGCCCTGGATAGGATACAAGTCGGCCAATGAACTGGCAGCGGAAGCCCTTTCATCGGGTGAAAGCGTATATTCACTGGTGCTCAGCAAAAATCTGCTGTCAAAGGAAAAACTTGATCAGATTCTTGTCCCTGAAAACATGTTGAGGCCGGGAAAGATGAAGGATGAGTGACCGGGCACATCCGGAAGATCAGTACGGAGTACAGACATAACCGTATGACTCAAGCTTGCTTTTGGTCATGGCGTTACAAACGTTCTGTCGCTCAGTCGGGTTATGCGGATTCTCGCAATACCAGCAGATAGGTACCGTATCGCATGAAGCAAAGCTCAGCATGTATGCCATCAGCACAACTCCCGCTATGCGGAAGGCCATTTTCTTCAAGGATGATCCTATACCGGTTTTAAAATCCATTTATGCAAAGTTAATCAGGTACTGAGCAAATTTCAAAATCATTTTTTCAGGTTCCGGGGTTACAGATCAGCCTGATCGCTGTTCATGGAGATCACTACCTCTCGGGAATGTATATAAGTTTTGTCATGTATGAAACCCCGGCGTGCCAGGCGGTAACGGTGTAAACTCCCGGCGCGAGCCCATGCTCTGACAGGTCAATCAGTGTTGTGCCTTCAACATCGCGTACGAGAGCCGTTGCACCGGTAACAGATGTGAACAGGAGTTTCATCGGGCCGCTGATCTCCTCGTCAATATCTATCACTAACATGCCGCTTGTCGGGTTGGGCCAGATCCGTAGTTCGCCCCTCCTGCCATTGATAAATCTTTCTATTGCCGTGGATACGGGGTCATCGGCAAAAGGAGACCCTCCCTTGTTCATCGAGCGCTTCCAGTAGGTGGCGTCACCCGGATTACCGGACGGATCTGCAGCACTTGATACCAGTGAATACCCGTCGCCGTCTGCCTCTACGGGCCAGGGGAAGTCATCCGAGAAGGTGAACCCAAGAATCTTGTTACCACTTTTATCTGTTATCAGCAGGTATTCTCCGGCGTTCGAAAAATGTCCACTGTAGTTTCCGCTTGGTTTCATACCATAATATGAATAAAACTCTTCGGGCTTGGAGGCAACCACCCAGAATCCTTTCGGGGGGAGCATGGTCCCGTCGGGAACCCTGTAATATACTGCAGTATCAAGTGTAATGCCGGATATGTTCATCGCACCCTTGCCCGTATTCTTCAACTCAATGAATTCAAGGTCCTTGCCGTCAATGGTATCTCTATCCCTTATCAGGTCAGCGGGGTGGTAATGCAACTCAGTCACCTTGAGGTTGCTGTAATCCTCCATGAAGGCGCTGAACCTCACCTCCCTGAGTGCACTCCAGGTCTGTCCGTCAAGTATGCGTGACCTGAAGATCATTGAACCTGAAACTCCCAGTGATGAGCCGTTTTGCGCCTGAACTGCCTTTGATGAGACTGTCCCTCCCGGCTGGCGGGGGTCACTGCCGTCAGTGGTGTAGTAAATCTGTCCCCTGTTGTTGGGATTCTCAAGCGTTATTGTCAATGAAGTGTAGACAATCTTCTCCTCCCATATTGTAAGCCCCGACTCTTTTACAACCACAGGTTCCAGTGACGGGTAAAGGTTTGCAGACCTGAGCTGGCTCATAACGATGTCTGATCTGTCAGGGAAGAAATTGTTCACAATGTCATTTACCTCCGGGAGCCAGTGGTCAATCTTGTTTCTGGGCTGTGGGGTTTTTGCGTCGCCCCAACGGGCGGATTCAGCTATAATGGCCATCTCTACCTCCGCCTTTCTGTCATTGAACCTGTTGATGCATTTTCCCGGCGAGAGGACTCCTCCGGCTGTAAAACGCTTATAGGCCCTGTCAGCAAAGCGAAGCCTGTATTCGGCATTTGATGTCAGTTTGTGGTGCAGCCACTGGGGCTGGAAGTTGCTGATTCCCGACACAGTCATTGCCGGATTGCTTATTGACACCCTGTTTTCATTGATGCCGCTGCTCAGCGAATAGGGGCGAACGAACATGGAGTGTTCGGAATCATGTGCGATGAATATAAATCCTTCACCCTTGTTTTTCCGGTTCAGGATGGCAAAGTAGTTGTTGGCCATCGCATTGCCGTAAAAAGCAGAGACAGGGGCGTCAAAATTCCCGGTATAGAAGATGACCAGCATGTAATCAATCAGGTTGTCTATATCAACCCATACCCTGGTGTTTTTAACCGGATTACCGTTCTGGTCCTTACCTTCCAGGGCGAAATAGTCACTGTTGGATGCAAAGCCACGGTTGCACCGGTTGTAGAGCTCCTGCCATGATTCCATGGTACCATCGGTTGCCTCATTCAGGTAAGGCCATGTTTCGACAGATACCTTGATGACGTCATAGTCGTCGTCTCCGTCTCCGAAATAGGTTTCGGCATAGTCTGCATCGGGCCGCTCTTCGGTCTGGAAGAGACCCCAGTACATGCCGTTGAGGTAGAGGTGATAATATCTTCCCCTTGTATAAGGCTGCCCCATGTCGCGCTGAGTATCCCTTGAAAAGATATCTCTCAGAAAGGTATTATGAGTATCTCCCTCCTTGCTCCATGAATAGTTCTGTTCTGTTCTCAGGTCAACCTTATCGAACTCAGCGGCTCCTTCATCGCCGAAGAGCGGATAGAGGAGCTTGCCCGGGCCGTACTCCTTTCTGAAGAAGAGCCGGAAGGCGTGTTTCGGATTGTCAGGAGATCTGCTTGCACCTCCTCGTATGCGTACCCCCGCGTTTACCCGGAACCCTATGGTATTGTCAGGATTGATGAGTTCCAGCGAACACTGTCTTTCCCATTCCTCGCCATGCTGGTAAGCATTGACGTATATGCCCCGTGAAGCGCCGAACATATCAGCAAGATCAGTCACGAGGGATATCGAAGGTATATCCGTCAGACTTGCCTTCATCTGCTGACTGTATCTGGGGTCATTCACCACGCCGGGGTCCATTCCGAGGTCAATTACCTGCCCATTGACCGGTGATGAGGGCCACTCTCCCCCGGGATGACCCTGGGTCAGTACCTTGTCAAGAAAAATGAATGACTTTGTAACGGGTCTGGAAGGCGAATAGCCGTCAATGACCAGCGAGGCACGCACCAGGAACACCGGCGTGGCAGGGCGGCCTGCCGATATGGCCGGGTCAATTCTCAGCGTGACAGCCGTGTTGCTTCTGGTTGCAGTTGATGAGGTCTGCGGGTTGCTGCCATCAATGGTGTAGATGACATCATAACCAGGCTGACCTGATGAGATGACCAGATCAAACGGAGTTTCACAGAATCCTGCCTCATGGTCAAAATTCAGCGGCAGTGTCTCCGGCACCTCAGGCAGGGAGAGTGACGCATTAACAGCCATGTCAAAATAGAAGTCGGAACTGTTCAGTGACACGTTGAAGGCCTGAATGCACAGCAGATTTGTCCCTTCAACCAGCTGTACGTCGCTCGAATCAAGCTGGAAGGTCTCAAATGTACCCGACTCATGGTTTGCTGTTGCCAGGGCATTGTAAGAGAGTGTGGCCGGAGCATTGCGGGCCATAACCCTGGTACCGTTGACCCATATTACGAAACCGTCATCATAATTGACCCTGAAACTTATGGTCTTGATCCTGTCTATGGAAAAGGCATTGAATGAACTTCGCAGGTAAAGGGTAGAGTAGCTGTTCATCATGTCAGTGAGTACTACTCCGCCCGTTCCGTCTCCATAGCGGAAAGGGGCGTTCCCCTCGCTCCATTCAGAGTCATTGTATTGGGAAGTCATCCAGTCTGCCGGAAGGTCTGAAGCGTTGATACCTTTAAGGTACCTGTATCCGGAACCGGAACTGAATTCTATCTGTCCCGCAGCAGAGGAACAGATAAGGATGACAAGACTTATTGCGGGAATCCTCAGGCGCATCTCTTTACAACAATCCCGGGCATCAGGTCATTCTGCATCAACGGCCCGATTTCCCGGGAAAAACAAAGGTAGCTCATTTTTCTTTATACGCCCCGCGCCAACGGATGTTACCATATGTTGTACAGAATGTAAAAGCCGGAATTTAAAAAAGCTGCAGAGGGCTGCATGGAACAATGCCCCTTCAGGTGCTGCACGGAACAACGCCCTTCAGGTGCCGCATATCCTTAATGATCCGTCTCTCAGCACCTGCCGTGCTGACAGGGCGAAATCAGAACTGAGCATACTCCACCCTTGTGATCTTCCTGGCTGCCTTGAGGGTATCCTGCAAAAGGGCGCTCAGGTGGTTAAGCTCAAATTCCTTCCCGCCTTTTTCCTTTGCATAAAACTTTCTGAGTTTCCCTGGTGAAGACCTTACAACAATGTTCTTAGTGAGGTTCATCATGTAGGTTCTCCCGTGTGGCAGACTCATTATGTGAAAATTGTAGTCCATATTGAATGAAATACCTGTTGTTGGTCAAATCACGTCAGCGTTTTACGGATGCCTGCTTCCGAAATCGGTTACATTTTCTTCATCCGTAATTATTTAACGTCAGATATATAAAAAGATTGTTTGCCCCCTCTATTTTGGATACGAATTGAGACAGCCGGGAGTTATATATCATATAATGAAAGTCACCTTATCATAAACTGATTGAAATAAGATGAACAGGGGAAGTGGCCGGATCTCGTGCATTATTGCGGTGGCAGCACTTATGGTGCTTATTACGCCGTGCGTCAGGGGCCAGACGGTGAATGAACCGGGCGCAATGCCGGGAAGTGCTGATGACAGCCTTGGTTGCGTTGATTACATCTCATGGTACAAGGCTGCCATGAATGAGGGCAACATCAGTGAAGCGTTACACCCCTGGAGGAAGGCGCTGGCCGGATGCCCTGACATTTCTGAAGAACTTTATACTGACGGTGAACTGCTCTACAGGTCACTCTTTGACAGAACGGGCGAGCAGGAGTACATTGACACCATAATGCTGATCCTGACACAGAGAACCTACTTTTACAACAACAAGCCGTCAAATGATCTTCACAAGACGGAAATTCTCCTTGAACTGGCGGGTGATGACCCGGCATACCTTGGCCTGTGTTACAACATCCTTGCTGAGGCTGCAGGGAGTTTCCCCGAACAGATGGAATGCCGTCATTATGTGCAGATGGCTGCCCTGGCGGCAAGCCTGTATGTCATGGAGGTGATTGACGGTGAAGAGCTGGGCAATGCCTTTGTCACGGCCATAGGAACCGTTGACAGGCGGATGGAGAACCATATCGCCGGCTGCAACATTGCAGAAGACCTGAATAATATGGAAACCTTTTATCGCACCAGCGGTGCGATGACCTGCGAAGGGCTTGAGACGCTCTATGGCGGGAAGCTCGACCGCAATTTCAGGGACACGGCTTTTGTCAGCAAGCTGTTTTCGATGACTCAGGAGGCAGGATGCACCCGGTCGGATCTCTATTATAATGTTGCAGTAAAGATGTTTGCCAATGACCGGTCAGCGAAAAACGCCGTCAGGCTGGCTGAGCTGAACGCTGATGCCGGCAATAATGACAAGGCCATTTCCTACTTCACCGAAGCATATAACCGTGACACAAACAGTGTGGTTCGTTCAGATGTCCTTATCCGTGTTGCAATGATGGAGCTTGGCCAGGGGAAAAGACAGGAGGCCAGGGACCGTGCGGAGCATGCGTGGCAGCTGAACAAAAAAAACGCTGCGGCGCTGATGCTCCTCGCAGAGTGTTATGCCGGCGCCGAGCTGGGCAACACGTTTGACAATCATGCTGCCTACTGGGTGGCGGCTGACTATCTTGATGCAGCCGTTAAGGCTGATCCTTCACTGAGGAAGGAGGCTGAAATAAAGATAAAGGAGTACATGCAGAATTTCCCCACGAGGGAGGAGTGTTTTTACCGCAGGATACTTGACGAGGGGAGCATCTTCACTGTGGGAGGCTGGGTCAATGAGGTGACCCGAGTAAGGTTCAGGAGAGAGTAATGAGGCAAATGGAGGGAGACAAAATGCCTTTTTGAAAGGCACCTTGCTGTTAAACTGTTATTTCTGTATAGAGTATCGTTATTGTTTTTGTATTTTTACGGTGAAAGAAAATATTCACTGTCAAAATACTATTTAGATGAAAAGAATTATTGCAGTTCTGATATTCAGCCTGGTCATGTTCCCATCCTTTTCCCAGAGACAGGGCGTTGAACTCTCTCATTACGTTTTTCCTGATTTTACAGATGGTTCTGTTCTGATGAAATCCGGTAACCGGCTTCAGGCTCTGCTTAACTACAATGCCTTGTCCGAGGAGATGATTTTTGTGGATAAAGACAGAAAGCTGGCCATAAGCAGGGAGGAAAAGGAGAAGGTTGACACTGTTTACATAAAGGGAAGGAAGTTTTTTGTGCTTGACAGCCGTTTTCTCGAGCTGTTATACCAATCGGGATACGAGCTGTACGCTGAACACAAGTGCGATGTGAAATTTCCAGGCCAACCGGCAGCCTACGGAGGTACTTCTGAAACCTCATCCGTAACAGCAATTTCCGGTATATACAGCGGGGGAGTTCTGTATGAGCTGAAATTGCCTGAAGATTTCAAGATAAAACCATACCTCGTCTATTGGCTTAAAAAGGATGGGAAGATTAATAAATTTGTCAATCTCAAGCAGCTGAATAAAATATTCAGAGACAGGAAGGACCAGATTCAGGAGTATGTCAGCAGCAATAAGACAGACTACGTTGATATGGAGAGTATGGTCCGGCTGATCAGGTATCTGGATGCTGACTGACGGGTTTTCAACCTGCTGCGGCAGCCCTGAATACAACGCTGCATACATTGATGACCCTGACAGTACCAATGGCGCCACACTGCCGGTATATCATACATACCTTCTGACAGCAGACCTGGAGACAGGGGAGATAGTTCTTGACAAGGAATTTGACCTGGGCGAAGGTGTTTTTCTCTGCACTCATTTCTTTGACCCTGTGAATAAACTGTACCTCCTGCAGAGAGATGATAATAAGCTGCTTCTTGTCAACCCTGTCACAGGCACAATTACCAAAACTGTTGATATCGGCAAACCCCTGATAAATGTTGTTTTCAACTCTGATGACGGGCACCTGCTGTCTCTGATACCGGCAAGTGAACCTGGAATATGCCTGATTGAGGTCTACGAGCCCTCCACCGGTGAACTGATAAGTTCCAGGCAGGTGAACGGCATCGACAGCTATCATTTCTGTATGTCCGGTTATGATCCTGACTCGAAATGCTATCTGTGCGTAACTGATGATAATAGAGTGCTTTTCATTGAACCTGAAACAGGAACAATCGCCAGAACAATCAAGCTCGACTATCAGCTTGATGATATCAGATTCCTTCGAAAACAGGCTGAGTCTTTCTGAGAGACAACCCTTTTTATCAGTATTTATGAATAATTCAGGCTGATCAGACCGGATGAACGAATCAACAAACTCTGTTATCAGAAGAGTTCATTAGGCAAAGGAGATACAATCCGTTATAAAAACTGCAAAAGGAAAGCATGTAGCCTTATTCGGTATACCGGATTATCAAATCGATATACTTTTCTGCCCGGGAGACAAAAACTAAAAGCCCTGCAAACGTCAGATTTGCAGGGTCTTGTGCCGAGTTGCATTGTGGTTTTGTGGAGATAAGGGGAATCGAACCCCTGGCCTTGTGACTGCCAGTCACACGCTCTAGCCAACTGAGCTATATCCCCATACTAATAATGAACTGCTCCGGTGCAGGAAAAGAGTTCTTTTCGCCCAAAGCGGTACAAATATAGAAATTTTCCCTAAATCAGTTAATATTCCCCTTTCGGAGATTACAAACAATTTTGTAACTTTGAACTGCCATAACAGCATTACAATGGAACTGAAGAAATCAGAAAAGGCAAACCTCGAGAACAAGAAATCGTTGTTCATCCAGATAGGCCTTATAATTGCCCTTATTGTCTGTATCGGTGCGATGGAATGGACAAGCGGACAGAAAAAGGAATCGGTCTTTGACGGAATGACCGAGGAGGTAATTGAGGAGGAACAAGTTCCCGTGACTGAAGAGACTCCCCCCGAAGAGATGCCTCCGCCTGAAGTGACTGTGACTGACATTTTCGAAATCGTTCAGGACGACGTGGTCATTGACAGAGAGGTAAGATTCGAGGATGATGAAACATCCATAGACAAGGTGGTTGAGATTTACGCCCCTGTCCTTCAGGCAGAGGCGGAAGAGGTGGAGGAAGAAGTATTCGTCATTGTTGAAGATATGCCCAAATTCAGGGGTGGTGATATTAACAAGTTCCGCGAGTGGGTACAGAAACGGGTCCGTTACCCTGAACTGGCATCCGAAAACGGCATACAGGGAAGAGTGTACATCACCTTCGTGGTTGAGCCAAGCGGCAATGTCAGCAACGTTACCGTCTCCCGCAGCGTCGACCAGCTCCTTGACGATGCCGCAAAGGAAGCAGTGATGGCATCACCCAAATGGGAACCTGGCATGCAACGAGGCCGGCCGGTGAGGGTGAGATATTCAATACCAATCATATTCCAGCTAGAATAATCTGACGTTTCCAGCGTTATATAAGAACCCCGCCTTCAAAATGAATAACGGGGTTTTTAAAAATCTGGAAATATGAAACGGACCATCGGTATCTTATTTATTGCAGCCATGCTCATGTCAGGCTGCGGATCATCGAAGAAACAGCTTGAAATCGGCAACTATGACGCGGCCATAAGTAAAGCTGTGGCTGAACTCAGAAAAAAGCCCGACAGTGAAAAAGACATCGAGACCCTCGAACGGGCCATGAACATCGCCCTCGAACAGGACAATGAACGGATTCGTTTCCTGAAGATGGAAGGCAGAGCCAACGCCTGGGATGAGATCTACATGATTTATCAGAAAATGAACGACCGCCAGTCGGCAGTGCGCACGGTGACCCCCATAAGGTACCAGGGTAGAAGCATCGAATGGCCTTACGTTGATTACATGCAGGAGATGGTCGATGCCAAGAAGAAGGCGGCTGACTTCTACTACGAACACGGCCAGGAGCTGATGAAAAACAACACCAAGGAATCATACCGCCAGGCTTACGCCGAATTTGCACGCGCCAGGGATTACATGGGTGACTATCCGAATATTGACCAGATGATGCAGGAATCACATTACCTCGGTATCAGCCGGGCCTGGGTCACGGTTAAAAACTATTCCGCCATCCAGTTTCCCGAAGAATTCGAAAAGGAACTGCTGGCCCTTGACCTTCCACGGCTCAACAGCGAATGGGTGGAATACCACACCACCATGCCCGGTAATGATACACAGATCGATTACCAGATCAACATCAACCTTCGCATGATAGCCGTCACTCCCGACAGGCAGTACCAGCGTGACACACTTGTGAAAGCGACTGTAGAGGACGGTTTCGAATATGTCAAGGACGCCAGGGGTAACGTGATGAAAGACTCGCTTGGCAATGACATCAAGGTAAAGAAATTCAAAGAGCTTCAGTGTGCTCTTATCCAGACCGTGCAGGCCAAGGAATGTGTCATACAGGGTGATGTGGAGATGCTTTCGTTCTACCCTGAGAGGACAATAAAAAAGGAGCCCATCGGAGCCAGGTCGAATTTCGAACATATTTCGGCCAGGGCCATCGGCGATGTCAATGCACTGTCAGAGGAGCAGAAAAAAATGCTGCAGTCTCAACCGGTTCAGTTCCCGATGGATATTGACATGGTAATAATGTGTACTGAAAATCTAAAGAGTGCTATCAGGGGCTTCATGCAGGCCAACCGAAGGTATATTAACTAGATTGTATTATTTTTGACGCCCCGGCCCTCACAGACCGGGGCGGTTTCTTTCCGTCACTTTTGTTATGGCCTTGTATTCACCCTCAGGCCACCGGGTCAGGGGAGCGCTTCCCGGCCGGACAAGCATGAAGTGCAGGAATAATGATTATTGATAAACCTTCTGAAGAATAGAAAGAGCGGTATTGATAGGGGTGATCACCCCGGAGATCAGCGAGGCCCGTGCCCGCGATTACCTTGACGAGCTTGCGTTTCTGGCAGAGACAGCCGGCGCAGTGCCCGTCAGGAAATTCCTGCAGCGCGTTGAACATCCCAATCCGAGAACCTTTGTCAACAAGGGGAAGATAGAGGAGATAGCTGCCTTTATCGCTGCCGGAGAGATCACACTGGCAATTTTTGACGATGAGCTCACTCCCAGCCAGATGCGCAATATCGAAAATGATCTCAACTGCCGTATCATTGACCGCACCAACCTCATACTTGACATTTTTGCGGGCAGGGCCCGCACCTCGCATGCCCGTACCCAGGTGGAGCTGGCTCAGTACCAGTACCTTCTTCCGAGACTCACCGGCATGTGGACTCACCTCGAACGGCAACGGGGAGGTATCGGGTTACGCGGTCCGGGCGAGACTGAGATTGAGACTGACCGCCGTATCATTCGTGACAAGATCACGAAGCTCAAGGAGCAGCTTAAGAAGATCGACACCCAGATGAGTACCCGCCGCAAGGGGAGGGAGAAAATGGTCAGGGTTGCCCTTGTCGGCTATACCAACGTCGGGAAGTCGACCCTGATGAACCTGATCAGCAAGAGTGACCTGTTTGCGGAAAACAAGCTCTTTGCCACCCTTGACACCACCGTGAGGAAGGTGGTGCTGGGCAACCTGCCCTTCCTGCTTTCTGATACGGTGGGTTTCATCCGCAAGCTGCCGCATGATCTGGTTGAGTCGTTCAAGTCAACCCTCGACGAGGTCAGGGAGGCTGACATGCTGCTTCATGTCATAGATATTTCACACCCCGGTTTCGAAGAACAGGTGACAGTGGTGAATACCACCCTCCAGGAGTTGGAATCACTCAACAAACCGACAATTTATGTCTTCAACAAGACAGACCTGTTCACCTTTACCAGGAAGGATGAGGATGATCTTACCCCGGTGAAGCGCGAGAATCTCTCTCTTGAAGAACTGAAGAAGACCTGGATGGCAGGTGCCGGTGACCAGCTGACTGTATTCATCTCAGCCAGAAACCGTGATAATCTTGATGAGCTGAGGCGGATACTGTACACGGAGGTAAAAAAGATTCACGTACAGCGCTATCCCTACAATGATTTCCTGTTTGAATCTGAGGAGCCTGTCATTTAATAAGGCCGGCAGACATCATGTATTCAGCTGTCTGCACCGCGTTGGTTGCGGCGCCCTTGCGTAAGTTATCAGCTACAATCCACATGTTGAGGCTCTTCTCCTGTGAGAAATCGCGCCTGATACGACCCACAAACACCTCGTCACGATCATGAACCGTGAGCGGCATGGGGTATTTGTTCTGTGAGGGATCATCATACAGCACCACACCGCTGGTTGAGGCAAGCAGCGCTCTCACCCTGTCAAGGTCAAATTCGCGGGCAAACTCAATATTGACAGACTCTGAATGCCCTCCCGTCACCGGAACTCTCACTGCCGTGGCCGTGATCCGTATATCTTCATCATCCAGTATCTTGCGTGTCTCGTTCTCCAGCTTCATCTCCTCCTTTGTGTAACCGTTGTCAAGGAAGCTGTCGCACTGCGGAATGCAGTTAAGGTCGATGGGGTAGGGGTATGCCATTTCTCCGCCCAATCCACGTCTCTCGTTTTCAAGCTGTGTTCTGGCTCTGATACCGGTGCCGGTCACTGACTGGTAGGTTGAGATCACAAGCCTCCTTATGCGGTATTCCTTGTGAAGGGGTGCGATGACCATCAGCAACTGTATGGTTGAGCAATTGGGATTGGCAATGATACGGGTTGCAGAAGTGATTGCAGCAGCATTTATCTCGGGTATCACCAGAGGTATTCCCTTCTCCATTCTCCAGGCGGAGGAGTTGTCAATTACCGTGGCGCCATTTTCGGCGAAGACAGGAGCCCACTCTTTTGAGACCGATGCGCCGGCTGAGAACAGTACCACATCAGGAGCAGACTCAACAGCTTCCATCACGCTCACAACCTTTACCGGTTTGCCCCTGAACATCACCTCCTTGCCCACTGAACGCTCTGATGCTGCAGGAAAAAGCCTGTCAACCGGGAATTGTCTCTCTTCAAGAACTTTCAGCATCATTCTGCCAACCATTCCGGTTACACCAACAACTGCTACTTTCATTTCTTTCGTGTTTAAAAAAAATGTTCTAACTTTATAAAGATAAAAGTGCGACAAATCTAATCCTTTTTTAGTCCCGCTGCATGAAAAAGATTATACTGTTGCCGCTATTGCCATTATATCTGTCTGTTACGGCACAGACCGGCAATGATGCCTTTCCCTTCCCGGCCACAGGCGACATTGTCATTACCGAGATAATGGCAGATCCCACCCCGTCTCGAGGCCTGCCTGAACGTGAGTATCTGGAGATATTCAACCGGAGCAGTGATACCCTCGGGCTTAAGGGGATCATGCTTATTGCAGATAAAGATACGGCGTATCTTTCTGACGGTCTGATAGCTCCCGGAGAGTGGATCATACTCTGTTCCACCGGAAGCAGGACTTACCTTCTTCCGTTTGGGAGGGTTATGGCTGTGAAATCATTCCCTACTCTGAATGATGCCGGGGAGCTGATATCCCTGCGTACCCCTGACGGCTCACTGATACATTCTGTCAGCTACAGCCCGGAGTTTCTGGGTGACGGACCCCGCTCCGGCGGAGGCTGGTCTGCAGAACTTACCGACACTGACAATCCGTTCCACGAGCCTGATGCCTGGAGTCCTTCGACGGATCCTTCAGGAGGCACACCGGGAAGGGTAAATTCAACCGTCACGTCTGTTGCAGACACGAGATGCCCTTCGGTAATCGCTGCCTGGCCCCTGTCAGAAGAGGTGGTGGCAGTGCTTTTTGACGAAACGGTTATTCCCGCAGAATCCGGGCCATGGCTGGCCGACGGCGTTGAGACCATGCCTGCATTGTCAGGAGACCCCGCTGACCGCACCCTTCTGGTGACCCTGGCAGGGAAGATGGACCCTGGTATTGTACTGACCCTGCAGTTCCCCCCGGGGCTGACCGACTTTGCCGGTAATCAGCCCTGCACAGGCGATATCAGAACAGGTCTTCCTTCTGATCCTGCACCGGGCGAGATCATGTTCAATGAGCTTATGCCTGAACCTTCCCCCGGATGCAGCGAATACCTGGAACTGTTTAACAATTCGGATAAAATATTTGACCTCTCTGCCCTGTTGCTTGCCGGAAGCAGCAGGGGTGCGGCAACAGCTTTTACCGCTCTGCATCGTCAGCTTCTTCCCGGAGCCTTTGTGGCACTCACGACAGGAAGGGAGGATTTCGCTTCGATCTACCCCTGTGGCGATGATAAGTCAGTGTTCCGGGCTGACCGGCTTCCTGCGCTGCCTGATGGCGGTGGCACACTGCTGCTCTATGACAGAAGCCTCAACGTCATCGACCGGGTCAGCTACACTCCCGATATGCATATGATCTTTCTTTCAGGGACCAAAGGGGTGGCGCTGGAGAAAGTCTCACCCGGCCTGCCATCCGATGTTGCCTCCAGCTGGCATTCAGCTTCCGGGGTATGTGGTTTCGGCACACCGGGAGCACCAAATTCGGTTTTAGCCGGTGATACTGGTGAAACCGGCGGTCTCTCCCTCTCATCAGGCAGGATTTCGCCTGACGGCGACGGATTTGAGGATGTGATCTCAGTGGGTGTTTTCCCGGGAGGGGAGGGAAATGTCATTACAGTGACGATATTCAATGACCGGGGTTATCCGGTGAGGCGGCTGGCAGAGAGGGTCACTGCTGATGCAGGAGCACGGTTTGTCTGGGACGGGGTGTCAGACAGTGGTGCCAGGCTGCCGGCAGGTTTATACATGATAGTTGCCGAATCATTCAATACCGCCGGCTTATCGCGCCGGTGGAAAAAGGTATGTGCCCTGCTTTACAGGTAACAGTAAAATTAATGACTTAATTGCCTATCAGAGGGCTGCGATGAGCTCCTTCATGATCTTCGTCATCTTCTCTTCGCTGTGTTCTGCTGCTGCCTGGACCGATTCATGGGTGGTGTACTCGATCTTTCCTTCAACGCCCAGGTCGGTGATGATACTGACCGCAAAAACAGGAAGATTCATGTGCCTTGCAGTGATCACCTCCGGCACTGTTGACATACCAACTGCGTCTGCTCCGATGATCCGGAAGAACCTGTATTCGGCAGGAGTCTCAAATGTCGGACCTGTGGTTGAGAGATAGACTCCCCTGCTGACAGGTATATTCAGCTCTGAAGCAATTGTAATTGCCTTCTCTATCAGCTTTTTGTCATATGGCTGGCTCATATCCGGGAAACGGGGACCGATGCGGTCATCATTTGGGCCGATAAGGGGATTGTCAACAAGGCATATATGATCATCTATTATCATGATATCGCCAATCCTGAAGTCCGGGTTGACTCCTCCTGCTGCATTGGAGAGGAACAGTGCCCTGATTCCCAGCTCCTTCATGACTCTGATGGGGAATGTGACCTGTTCGGAGCCGTATCCCTCGTAATAGTGGAAACGGCCCTTCATGGCAACCACCTTTTTACCGCCGAAATCGCCATAGATGAGCTTGCCGGCATGGCCCTTGACCGTAGAAACGGGAAAATCAGGAATATCCTCATAGGGGATTTCAACCTGGATGTCAATCTCTGCCGTCAGACCGCCCAATCCTGTTCCTAAAACAATTCCGGCATCAGGATCCTTCATCCCTTTTGAAACCAGGAACTCAGAAGTTTTGATAATCTTTTCCAGCATAAGAGTAAACTTTATTTAGAAATAGTTTTTCATCTTCAATGAAATGCACCCTGACGGGCAGGTAATACAACGCCTGCCTGACATGGTCTGCAATATTAGTGATTTCTTTTAATCTGACGCCATCCTTGGCAGTTGTGACAATTAATTTATCCGGACCGCTCAATGAATCATATGCCGAGCTTATTCTGCCGATATCAGCCTGTGTGTAAGCGTGGTGATCAGGGAAGGCAATACCGGTAACCTGACCTGCAATGCTCTCAAGGTACTCTTTCAGTGGGGCCGGGTTAGCTATCCCGGTCACAAGCAGGACGGAGGTGGTTTGCCGTATTTCACCGGTACTATTGCTGCAGAGGTGGAGGGGTTGCCCGTATGCGAGTGAAGTGAAGAAGATTGTTTCGCATGCACCTGCTGCCATCAACTCTCTCCTGATCTCCTCTCTGGCAGAGGGTGATGCTACCCCCGGGGTTTTTGTAACTATCACCGCATCAGCCCTATTAACAGCCCTGATATTCTCACGCAGCATTCCCAGGGGCAGCAGACGGTCACGGGTCATCAGCCTGGTCCAGTCTGTCAGTATGATATTCATTCCGGCTCTGACGGCCCTGTGCTGGAAGCCATCATCGAGGATCACCACCCTGATGCCGGGCTCTTTTCTCATGATCTCCCTGATGCCGTTTACCCTGTCACGGTCAACAAAGACCTGTGCCTGCGGAAGGTTCTGTGCCATGAGCAGCGGCTCATCTCCCGAGAGGGCGGTGGTGCTGTCAGCGGTCACTTTCAGGAATCCACGGCTTTTACGCAGGTACCCGCGGCTGAGTATCGCCACTGAGGCTATAGAGGAGAGCTTTTCAGCGAGGTAAATAACATGAGGTGTCTTGCCTGTACCTCCTGCAGTTATATTCCCCACACAGATAACCGGCAGGCTGAATGAATGACTGCGGAATATTCCAAGGTCATAGAGCCGGTTCCTCAAGGCCACGGCCATGCCGTAGATCTTTGAAGCGGCCCACAGGAAGAGCCTCCCGGGTTTTATCATCCTAACGGATTTCCAGGTAATAGGGCATTGCTGCCTGTATTCCTCCGGAGGAGATGATCTCCTTCAGATCAAGGTAATACCTTGAAACCTCTCCCAGTTCCCTGCGGATGGCCTTCATCCTGATGTCACCGGAAAGCTGCTTCAGCCTGGTGTAAAAATCTGATGTTTCCGGCTTTTCTATGGTCCTGTACTCTTCCAGTCCGGCAAGTGAGGCAGCTTCACTGATTGCATCACGGAGCCCTCCGAAAGAGTCAACAAGACCGATGGGAATTGCATCGGCGCCGCTCCATACATGGCCCTGTCCAATGCTGTCAACTGCAGTCTGGCTCATCTCCCTGCCTTCGGCAACAACACCGGTGAAGGTGCTGTATGTCCGTTCCACACTGCCCTGAATGGCATTCCTTTCAAATGCGCTGAGCGGGCGGGTCAGCGAGGGTGAGTCAGAGTATGCGTTTGTACGTACCACATCATAGCTTATTCCCAGTTTCTTGTCGAGGAGTGTCTTTGCGTTGGGGATAAGGCCGAAGACTCCAATTGATCCGGTTATGGTAACTGGCGATGCAATTATCCTGCGCGCGGCGGCGGAGATATAATATCCGCCACTGGCGGCATAGTTGCCCATGGATACCACAACAGGCTTGACTTTATCAGTCAGCTCTACCTCCCGCCATATCTGGTCGGAGGCTATGGCGTTGCCGCCAGGTGAGTTGACCCGGAAGACGATTGCCTTTACAGTTGAGTCAAGCCGGAGCTTGCGCAGCTCCTCCGCATACCTGTTGCCACCTATGTTTGTATCATTACCGTCACCCATGACTATGCTGCCCTCGGCAAAGAGAACAGCTATCTTATCTTTCCCTGTTGCCGCGCTGTGCTTCACGGTAACATTGGAATACTTTGACATAGAGACATAATTAATCTTCTTGCCACTGTCAATACCTGCTGCACTCCTGATACTGTCTTCGAGCTGATCACGGTAAATGGTGCCGTCAATCAGCCCTGCGGTTGTCATAAGAGCAGGGTCATACCCTGCAAGCGAATCGGCAAGGTTCATTATCCTTTCGGCGGGTATGCCGCGGGAATCAGATATCGACTTCACCACATGTTCCCATATCGAGCCCACGTACCTGGTTATCTGGAGGCGGTTCTCGTCGCTCAGCCTGTCGAGTATGAAGGGTTCCACGGCACCTTTGAATTTGCCATGTCTTATAACCTGGACCTCAACGCCCAGCTTTTCCAGGGCATCCTTGTAGAAAGTGACTTCAGCGGCCAGCCCCTTGAAGTCAAACATTGAGGTGGGGTTTATCCAGATGGCGTCAGCGGCAGTTGAGATGAAATAGCTCTCCTGCATCAGCATGTAGTCTGAATAGGAATAGACAAATTTCCCGCTCTTTTTAAATTCCAGCAGGGCGGTGCGCAGTTCGTCAGCCGTTGCCCATCCGGAAAGCATGGTGCCGTTTTCGATGAGAAGACCGCTCACCTTCTCATCTTCAGCTGCCTTTTTCAGGTTTTTGAGTATCTCGTTCAGACCGGGAGTCTGGGTAAAAGACCTGGTCATGGGGTCAATCATTGTAAACGGATTGTTCTGTGTACGGTCTGGAATGAGCGCCCCTGTTTTCATTACCAGTACGGTTTTTTCGGGAATTGTTGCCGGTTTTTTTCCTGCTGCTGCCATCCCGGAGAGGGCTGAGAGCATAACCACGAAGAAGAGGAGGCTGGTGATTATGAGTCCTGCAATCACAGCCAGAAGCATTTTAAGGAAGGTTTTCATCTCTGTAAAGTTGATTTAAGTGACCAAATTATAAAAAAAACAGGCATCTTTATAATGTCTTAACGGGATGTAATGAAATTGTCACTCTGTTCAGAGGTCATAGCGGGCCTTGGAAGCAATCTGGGAGAGAGGCATGCCGCCCTTCAGCGGGCGCTGGCGCTGCTCAGGGAGGAGGCAGGAGAGATTACCGCACTGTCTTCTGTCTGGGAGACTGAGCCATGGGGTTTTGATGCCGACGAGCAGTTTCTGAACATGGTGGCCGTTATCAGGACGTTCCACAGTCCGGTGCAGCTCATTCAGCTTTTCAGGTCAATTGAGGGGCGCATGGGGCGAAGGCGGAGCGGGGGCGGCAGGTACGAGTCGCGCGTTATTGACCTTGACATTCTCTTATGGGAGGAGCGTGTCATATCCATTCCCGGGCTGGAGGTTCCCCATCCGAAGATAGCTGACAGGAGGTTCGTCCTGAAACCGCTCTCGGAAGTGGCTCCTGCAGCCGTTCACCCGGTAACGGGGCTGACGGTGGCAGAGATGCTGCAGCTCTGTGCCGACAATTCTGATGTAAGGCTGGCTGCCCGTCAGCTTTAAGGCATATACGGGAACAAGCCGGCACCCTGCCGGTGCAGGACCGTATGCCTGCCGGTTCTACAGCGCCCCGCTGTCAGCAAAACTGTAATAATCCTTCCCGGCCACGATAATGTGGTCAAGCAGCTGGATATCCATCAGTGCACCAGCCTCCTTTATCTTCAGGGTGATGCGGATGTCAGAGTCGCTGGGGCTGGTGTTCCCCGAAGGGTGGTTATGGCAGATGATAAGCCCGGATGCGAGTGTCTCAATTGCTTTTTTCATGACTATGCGTACGTCGGTGACCGTACCGCTTACTCCTCCCTGGCTGATTTTCATCCTGCCTGTCACCCGGTTTGCCCTGTTGAGGAAAAGAATCCAGAACTCCTCGTGAGAAAGGTCTTCCATCAGGGGGCTGAAAATACTGAACACATCGGCTGATGAGCGTATCTGCGGATTATCAGCGGCTTCAGCCAGTTTCCGCCGCCGGCCCAGTTCAAGGGCTGCAGCTATGGTGACCGCCTTGGCTTCACCCATCCCTTTGATTTTCTTGATCTCACCGGCGCTGAGTCTCCCCAGCTGGCTGAGTGAGTTGCCGGCCATAGCCAGCAGTTCGCGTGCCAGGTCCAGAGCTGAGTTATTCCTGGTACCTGATCTTATGAGAATGGCTAACAGTTCAGCATCGCTGAGACTTGCAGGGCCCTTGTTCCAGAGCCGTTCACGGGGCCTGTCCTCGACAGCCCAGTCTGTAATCTTCATTGACATGCAGCAAAACAATTTATCCCGCTGCAATATAAAAAAAACAGCCGTCACCCGGAAGTGATGGCTGTGAAATATGTGGAACAGAACCCTATTTCAGGCTCTGAGCGTGCTTAGTAATAGAAGACTTGAGGTTGGAAGCCTTGTTCTTGTGGATGACGTTTTTCTTTGCCAGCTTGTCAAGCATGGCATTGAGTTCGGGAAGCATCTTTTCTGCCTCTGCTTTCCCGGTGGTGTTGCGCATCCTCTTGAGTGCGTTACGCATCGTGCGGGCGTAGTACTTGTTGTCTGCCTTCCTTGTCTCAGTCTTTCTTACGGTTTTGAGTGCCGACTTATGGTTAGCCATTTTGTTGATAATTGTAATTTGGTAGTCCATAGGGGAATCGAACCCCTGTTACCAGGATGAAAACCTGACGTCCTAACCACTAGACGAATGGACCTTAAAGAACTTAAAAAAGCGGATGCAAAGATGGCATCTATTTTTCAATCTGCAAAATAATATGCAGAAAAAATGTCTCTTATTCTGACCGGCTCCAAAATGACATTGAAAGGTATTCTCAGAAGATGTACCTTACTGAGAATCCGCCATTCCAGTAGAAGAAACCCGGTCCGCTGGTTACCTGTAATGATGGGCCTACTCCAAAGCCGAGGTTCAGTGGTATGTCATCAAAGGTGTACTCCAGACCTATTATTCCGTCAAAACCGATAAGTATCCCGGTATTATATTCATCCTTCCAGTAATCATTCCAGAATCCGACATGTGCTCCGGGGCCGACGAACCAGTCGAGGTTGGGAGCCCAGTTGGTAGGATTCTGCCACTGGTAGAATCCGGTTACGGCAAAGTTGTGACCCCAGTAACCTGTTCCTGCAATCAGTTCAAGAGCGTTGGTGCTGTTGATGAATGTCTTGAAGGTAATGCCTGAAGGGTCCCCTAACCTGAGGCCGATGGCTGATTTATAACTCTGAGCCTGCACTCCGAAAGTCAGTGCTGCCAGTACCAGAATGACAGTCAGTGTTCTTTTCATCATATTCATGTTTAAGTTGTTTTGGACTTGCAAAGATATATTTATCTGTCAGATTAGAATAAGTTTTGTTTATTTAAAGAGCAACAGACTGAGCGCCATCACCGCCATACCTGATACAAGGCCATAGATAGAAAGGTGGTGCTCGCCGTATTTCTCTGCTGCCGGAAGCAATTCGTCAAGTGAGATGAATACCATGATTCCGGCAACGAATGAAAAGAGTATGCCCATAAGTACGTCTGACATTACCGGCAGCAGCAGCAGATAACCTGCCAGGGCCCCTACCGGTTCGGCAAGGCCGCTCAGAAAAGAGAGCCTGAATGCTTTTCGCTTGCTGCCTGTGGCATAATAGACCGGCACTGATATGGCGATGCCCTCAGGGATATTGTGTATTGCCACTGCCACCGCAATTGCTATACCTATCTGGGGGTCTGAGAGTGCCGCAGTGAATGTTGCCAGCCCTTCGGGAAAGTTGTGTATCCCTATGGCTATTGCAGTCATTGCTCCCATGCGTAGCAGCCTGCCGCTTTGCCTTTCCTCTTCGCCTCCTTCTATCTTTTTGAACTCATGGGGGTTTTCCTGTGAAGGTATGAGTCTGTCAATGATGCCTATGAGGGCTATGCCGGCAAAGAAGGCAATTACGGCTGCCCACCATCCCTGGCGTATGCCCATTGCTTCTGTCAGAACCTCGCGTCCCTTGACAAAGATCTCGACAAAAGCCACGTATATCATTACACCTGCCGAGAAGCCCAGGCTAATGGTCAGAAATTTTACGTTGGTCTTCTTTGCGAAAAAGGCGATCGTACTGCCCACGCCAGTGGAGAGCCCGGCAAACAGAGTAAGCAGGAATGCAAAAAGTACTGTGTTGAAGTCGGGGTTCATTGCTGTCTCAGCATTGCTTTATCACAGGTCAAAAGTACCAAAATTGGTTATCTTGCATCCGCTAAAGAGCAGTAAAATGAAATTATCTCTTTTCAACATTTCAAATTTCCGGGTTGACGGCGGGGCCATGTTCGGGGTGATCCCGAAGGCCCTCTGGAGCCGGCAGACAGAGTCAGATGAGCTGAATACCATAGTGATGTCGCTCACCTCACCTGTCATTGAGACCGAAGGGAGGGTCATACTTGTTGATGCCGGGTGGGGCGACAAGCAGGACGAGAAATTCTTTCGTTACACATATCTTCACGGCGGGTCAGGGCTTGCCGGCGGCCTGGCGGAATGCGGTTACACTCCTGATGATATTACGGATGTGATAATCACCCATCTGCATGCCGACCATTGCGGAGGCTGTTTTATAAATTCTCCCGGAGGCGGCACAGTGCCTTTTTTCCCCAATGCCACCTGGCACATAAGCCGCGCCCAGTGGGAATGGGCAAACGAATCGAATCTCCGCGAGGAGGATGCTTTTCTTCCGGAGAATATCAGGCCATTCGGCGAAAGCGGAAAGCTGAACTTTATTGAGGAACCCGGCGAACTTTACCGGGGAGTGTCTCTGAGGATATGCTACGGCCATACCCCGGGAATGCTAATACCCATTATAAGCTGTTATGGGAGGACGATGGTTTACACCGGAGACCTTATCCCCACGGTTGCGCATATCCCGTTGCTGTGGAACATGGCTTATGACCTCCTTCCGCTCGTAACCATAGCCGAAAAACAGGAGATTCTGCAGGAGGCCCTGCAGAATGACTGGTTGCTGTTGTTCCAGCATGATCCGGCTCATGAATGCTGCTCACTTTCAGAAACACCTAAAGGGATCAGGGCGGGAACAAGGGGAAGGCTGTCCGATTTTATCTGAATGAAATTATTTTGATGAGGAAGAGCCCCGTATCACCAGGTCGGAGGTGATTATCTTTTTCTGAACAGGACCGTGGCGGTTCTCGATGCGATCAATCAGCAGCCTTGCAGCCATCTGTCCCATCTCAAAGCCCTTCTGATCAACGGATGTCAGGCCGGGATCGGTAAGGGTTGCAATCTGGCTGTTGGTGAATCCCACTATGGCAATATCCTGCGGAATCCTCAGTCCGTGTCTCTTTACTATCATGAGTGTCTGTGCGGCTGTCAGGTCATTTACGGCAAAAAAAGCATCAGGACCCGGGGTTTGTTTCAGCAATTCAGGGATTATCCTTTCGGCGCTTTCGATATCATCGCACTTGACAATGTAATCATCCTGAGGGGTGATCCGGTACTCCTTCATTGCCTTCAGATATCCGTTAAGCCTGTTGCGGGCTATTGCCAGCCGGGGAGGTCCTGCAAGGTGCACGATGCGCTTCTTTCCCATGCGGAGGAGATGATTCACCGCCCTGTATGCTCCGGTCTCGTCATCAATGACAACACTGTCGGTATCAATCTCTTCAGCGGCCCTGTCAAAGAAAACAAGCGGAATATCCTTATCCGTTATGCTCCGGTAATGCCCGAAGTCTGTAGTGGTCTTGGCAACAGATGCAAGGATGCCGTCAACACGGCTTGAGAGAAGAGTCTTGATGTTCTTTACCTCATGCTCCCACATCTCGTTGCTCTGGCAGAGAATCATGTTGTAATCACGCTGGTAGACCGCATCCTCGATGCCACTGATGACTGTTGAGAAGAAAAAATGCACGACGTCAGGGATGATTACCCCAATAGTTTTTGAGGATCCGCTCTTCAGGCTGAGGGCTATGGGGTTGGGCCTGTAGTTCCAGCGTTCGGCAAGCTCATTGACGGCATCTCGGGTTGCCTGGCTGATATCAGGATGATCCTTGAGCGCCCTTGAAACAGTTGAGGGAGAAATTCCGAGTTCGCGTGCAATATCTTTTATGGTGATGTTTTCCCTGCTCATTTTAGTAAGGAGCTGTCAGATGCTAAAGATAATAAAAAAAAGTGCTACCCGGTTAATCATGAAAACATACCTCACCCTCAATTCAAACGTTTGCGGCAACGTTTGCGTAAAAAAGCTGAAAAAGAATTGGTTAACTCTGAAAAAAGGTCGAATTTTAACATCCCAAACCTGGACAATTTAATCTAGCGATAACAACAATTCTGAAAAGTAATTAAACTATCAATTTATGGAGAAACTAACTGGAAAACGGCTCTTCATGCTGACCTTCGGCATAATGATGAGTCTTGTTGTCTTCGGGCAACAGGTAAGAGTGTCAGGTACAGTTACCGACGCAGCCGACAGACAGACGTTACCCGGCGTTAACGTCGTTGTCAAGGGC
>WXFE01000068.1 GCA_009881065.1 Bacteroidales bacterium
GAAGAAATAGTGCCACTAATCAATAAATTCAAAGTAGAAGACGATCAGTTGTTTTTATTCTATCCCGAGAATAATTACTTGTTATTTCACCGTACAATTGAAGAGTCTTGAGTACAATAGCACATATATCGATTGCAACCATTATTATAATGGCTCTTTTATCGCCAACGGTGTTCTCACAGATAACCACGAATGAACAGCCGGCCAGTTTTAAACTGGAAGGGATAAAAGATCCCCCGATGCCAATATTTGTTGATCCTCCCGATATGGAGAAAATACGAGCGGAAGATGCTGCTAACGATACTATTGTAGGTGGGATTCAAAGAATAGCTGTTCCAATTAACATCAATACAAATACTGATTCAGATGGTCAGTGGGAGAGTGAATATAAATTGCCATGTATCACACACCGATATAAATGAATCAATTAATAGATTTAACAACCTGATTAATTAAATTATCATGAAAGCAAATATAAAATTTTTAACAGTTGCCTTATGTCTGGCAGTAGCAGCTCTTTATGGTTGCAAGAAAGATTATTCCAGCGATTTCGAGTTTGAGGATAATTACATTGCCATTGTTGATGAACTAAACAGCTCAGGTAAAGAGTGCATCTCTCCTAAAGATGCAGTTGTATATCCGGAACCCTGGACAAAAGAGGTTGCAGATACATTCACTATTCCTCAGGCCACCATCGAAAACATGAGCACGTGCGGGTTGATTCAAACATTCCTGAACCACCCGGCGGCAATATTAGGCCCCTGGTGCCACTATTGTTCCGGTGGCTACGATGGCATTATATATTTTAATTCCATAATAACTCTAAATCCCGTTCCAGCTGAGCTATTGACACGTGATGATGCGTTTGACTTACTGTTGTTTAGATATATAAACATGATGAAAGAATTATTTAAAGAAAATGATCCCGAAAAAGTCAGCACCTGGTTAGCAGACAACATTGCCATGATTCTTGCTTCAGATAATATCAGATTATCACTAACAAAACAACAAGCCGAAAAGCTATTAGTGGTTTCATTAAGAATATCTGAAACATCTGAAAAGAAATGGGGTTATTATTTGAATGCAAATACACACATCATGGTAAGTGCATTAATATCATTGCAATACGAAGCTTTCCTGAACGATCCCTGTTTCTCTTCCGGCTCACTTAAGACAGATCCGTGGGGTTATAGAATTTGCCATGATAACCCTGCTTTAATAGTGAAATATGTCAGAGATTACCTTAAAGCCAATTTGTTATGAGAACATATAAACTATTGTCGTTAGGATTGCTTGTTTGCATGACATATATACATGCGCAAGCACAACAAACATATACAAGTACAACCGTTTATACTCCGGCAAATACACCTGTAAACGCCTGGCAACTTGTAGCTGGTGAAATGACTCAGGATGAAAAAAACGATTCAAAGAATAATTGGCTGAACTACTATAACAATAGAATTACGTATAAGGGAGAGGCTACACCTGTTTTCCGCAATGGGACACCTTAAAAATAATTCTGGATAATATAGTATAGTTCCTGCTGCTCCTGATCCATCTTAAGCAGGTGGCTTTCTGTGTGTTTGGACTCAGGGAGGGTATAAGTTATCTGATACATGTTATGAGTGATTTCTGCTGCCTTTTTCAGTGACAACGATAAACAGTATCAATCTCAAGGTATACTCCCTGATAACGGAAGAGGTAATCGATTGTCTTCAGCTTACTCAGCGGATAGGCAATCCGTGAGATAACAAGATGACGAAAGAGATCCTGTGGCTTGGATAGGTGATTTATCTCCTGCCGGGCCTTTCGGACTAAGCTATCTATTTCCTGCTGTGTGGTGGCGGAACCAAAGCTCCTGACCACTTTATAACGCCCCCTTGCCTTGCTAATTATCTGAACACTAGTACTTCCAGAGCTGTTCAACTTGGTGCGGACAAACATATTTCGTTATTTCGGGACACCCCAAAAAATGATAATTATATATTGATTTACAATGACTTACATGGGTGTCCCGGGAAAATGCGGAAGACAGGAAATATAATAAACTTAATTCCTGCAGGCGTGCAAGATGCCGGAGAACACAGTTTATAATCAAGGAGCATATAGCTTCATTTTCTCTGCGGAATAGAGGATAAGGAGTCCCAAAGAAGAAATACCGGAACGTGTTTTTGTGGTGAGTGGGGGGGATGGATAAAGCCTGACAACGAAGTCAGAATCTGTCCGGCCGTCGCAGGCCCGGTTCGTTATAAACGCACAGGGCTCAATACACCGTGGAGGGCAACCGGAGCAGTGCGGCGTTCCTCCTTGTTGCCGGCGCCACGGCAGGCAGGGTGATGTCTGTCAATTTCACCGGAATGATGATGGCGAAGGGTTGCCGTTTCTTAATTTTTAATGACTAATTTTAACGGCTCAATCAAATAACCACTCATGCAGAATCTCCTTGAAAGATTTCTCAGGTATGTCAGGTTTGAGACAAGACCAGATGATTCAAACCCCTCTTCACCCTCATCGGTAAGCCAGATGATTTTTGCCGAACAACTGGCTTATGAACTGGAGAATATAGGGCTGTCAGAAGTGACACTCGACGGCAACGGATACCTTATGGCCACACTCCCGGCAAACAACGGCTCCCATGGCACTGTTACCGGATTTATTGCTCATATCGACACCTCTCCTGAAGCCCCGTCTGCAAACATTAACCCCCTGGTGCATCACTGCTATGATGGAAATGATCTGCTGCTTAACCGGGAAAGAGGAATCATCCTCTCCCCCGATGAGTTTCCTGAACTGAAGAGATATATCGGACAGACACTGATAACCACTGACGGAACCACGCTTCTCGGAGCTGATGACAAGGCGGGTATCGCTGAGATAGTCACCGCCTGCGAGTATCTGATTTCAAATCCTTCACTCAAACACGGAAAGGTCAGGATTGCCTTTACACCTGACGAGGAGATCGGAAGAGGGGCTGACAAATTTGACGTCAAACGGTTCGGTGCCGATTATGCCTACACCCTCGACGGAGGAGGCATAGGGGAACTGGAATATGAAAACTTCAATGCTGCTGCGGCAACGGTCACTGTAAAGGGACGCAGTGTACATCCCGGAACGGCAAAGGATACAATGATCAATTCGGTTATGGTGGCCGGCGTCTTCGACAGCCTCATTCCGCAGGATGAGAGACCGGAACATACAGCCGGTTACGAGGGATTCTTTCACCTCTATGATATCCGGGGATCTGTTGAAGAGAGTGTCATGAAGTATATCATCAGGGACCATGACCCGGTTAAATTTGCCGCGAGAAAGAAATTGCTGAATGAAGTTGCCGAAGCAACACGTATAAGGTATCCGGGAGCAGAGGTGAATGTTGTCATGCGTGACCAGTATTTTAATATGAAAGAGATAATTGAGGCCAACTATCACATCATTGAGACTGCCATCGAAGCCTATCGGCAGGCCGGATTAGAACCGGTCATCAAGCCTGTCAGGGGCGGAACCGACGGTGCCAGGCTTTCATTCATGGGCCTGCCATGCCCCAACCTGTTCACCGGCGGACATAACTACCACGGACGGTTTGAATATATCCCGCTTCAGTCAATGGAAAAAGCCGTGGAGGTAATAATCAATATCATCACTGCAGAAAACAAATCACCAAAATGAAGAAAACAATCATTCCCGTAGCTCTTATAGCCATGGTTACTGCATCATGTGCAGGAGACAATCAGCTCAAAAAAGCCTCTGAGACAATTACTCCCGCTGAACTGAGGGAATATACCCGGATTCTTTCTGCTGACAGCATGATGGGACGCAAACCCTTTACCCCCGGTGAGACAATTACCATAAATTATCTTGCCGGAGAGCTCGAAAGAACAGGATTCGCTCCTGCATTTGGCGACAGCTGGTTCCAGGAGGTTCCGATGGTGGAGATCAACACAACGGTACAGAGCCCGGTTCTGATCACTGCCGCCGGCAGGAAACTGGAGTTCTCTGTACCTGATGATATCGCCCTGAAATCGCCTTCAATGAAGGAGTATGTTGAACTGGTTAACATACCGATGGTCTTCTGCGGATTCGGCATTGTGGCACCTGAATACGGCTGGAATGATTTCTCGGTTGTTGATGTCAGAGGTAAATGCGCTGTGGTTCTGGTAAATGACCCGGGACTCTATACTGGCGACTCTGCCCTCTTCAAGGGAAGGACAATGACTTATTACGGAAGATGGAGATACAAATACGAGGAGGCAGCCAGACAGGGGGCGACGGCAATTCTGATCATCCATGAGACTGTGGGCGCAGGCTATGACTTCTCCATACCACGAAAAAGTTCAATTTTACCGGGACTATACCAGGAACCTGCTGCCGGTGATCCGGAGCCCTGTCCGGTCACAGGCTGGCTTAGTGCCGGCGCCGCATCAGAACTCTTCGGGGCCATGGGCCATGATGTGGAGAAACTGCGCGGTGAAGCCTGTGTCAGAGGCTTCGCCGGCTTTGAGATGGGTGCCTCCATCTCACTGCGCCTCACCAACACCCATCGCAGGAACAGCTCAATGAACGTGGCAGGAATCCTCAGGGGAACAACCCGCCCGGAAGAAGCAATTGTAATTTCAGCCCACTGGGACCATTTCGGTATCGGAGAGAAAGAGAATGGCGATTCGATATACAACGGTGCGGTAGACAACAGCACATCCATGGCATGGGCCCTTGAAATTGGCGAAGCTTTCTCTTCAATGAAAAAGAGACCGCAAAGGTCTGTAATCCTATTCTTTCCAACTGCAGAAGAACAGGGACTGATCGGCTCATCATGGTTTGTGGCCAATCCTCCGGTCAAACAGGAAAACCTGATTGCATGTTTCAATAATGACCTCCTCCTCCCCATCGGAAGGATGAAGGATGTCATGGTGACCGGTTACGGCCAGTCGGAACTGGATGATCTGCTCGCAGATGCAGCCCGGAAGCAGGACAGGTACATACTGCCTGATCCCAATCCTGAGAGCGGCATGTACTTTCGTTCTGACCATTTTCCATTTGCCCGTGCCGGAGTGCCGGCTCTCTTCGCCCGGGGCAACTGTGACAGCAGGGAGTACGGCAGGGAATGGGCAGCAGAGCAGGAAAATGACTTCATCAGGAACAGGTACCACAAACCTGCAGATAACTATTACCCGGAAATGAACTTTGACGGTATTGCAGAGGATGCCAGGGCTATCCTTGATGTTGCCTTCACTCTTGTGACAAGTGATGTCAGGCCTGGATGGAAACCCGGTTCCGAGTTTGCAAATATCAAATAAGTCATTAATTAACAATAATATACCTTTAGCATTCTCATTGAATTGCATTTTTATTGTTATCTTCATAACACTGTGAATGCTTTCACAATTTTTATACCTTTGCGCTACCCTTTTATAATGATGTAATTTGGAAACAGCAGATAAATGAAACTGGAAGAAATTAGTTCGATATTGAACGGTACTGTGGTTTGCGGTGGTGACAAGATTCACCGTGAGGTAACTCACGCTTTTGCTTCTGACCTGATGAGTGATGTACTCACGATAAACTGCAATAATCTGCTTCTGATTACGGGACTGGCCAACATGCAGACCATACGCACTGCTGAGATGTCAGATATCGAATGCATACTGTTTGTTCGCAAAAAAACGGTCACCCCGGAAATGAAAAACCTGGCCGATGAACTCGGCATGACTCTCATAACCTGCCCCATGACGATGTTCAAGGCTTCAGGTTTACTTTACATGGCCGGAATCAAACCTCTATTCTGACAAGCAGTGGCTATGACCTTCGAATATAAGGTACAGGGAGGTGACTTCACCCATGCCGGTTATGCTTCAAGCCAGGTAAAGAAGATGCTTAAACAGCTTGACGTTGACAATGTTGTCATCAAGAGGGTTGTAGTCTGTCTCTACGAGGCTGAAGTCAACATTGTGGCTCATGCCTGGGACGGTGTAATCAGCATTGTGCTTGAGACCGACACCATTTTCATGAAGCTTACAGATAACGGCCCCGGCATTCCCAATATCGAGCAGGCAATGCAGAGGGGCTTTTCAACTGCATCACACGAAGTAAGGGAGATGGGGTTCGGAGCAGGGATGGGACTGCCCAATATCAGCGCAAATGCTGACAAGTTCCTCATCACCAGCGAACCTGGCAAAGGCACTACAGTGGAGATAACAATTAATCTGAACAGCACGGCTGTTTGAAACAATGGAAAAAGGGTTCTTTCATCACGCACTCACTATCCGGGAGGATATATGCACAGGCTGTTCACTCTGCATGAGGGTTTGTCCCACCGAAGCGCTACGTATACGTGACGGCAAGGCCAGGCTTATTGAAGATCGCTGCGTCGACTGCGGTGAGTGCTTCAGGAATTGCCCGGTACATGCTATTATAATCGAGCAGGACGACTTCAGCCGTATCTTTGACTACAAGTACCGCGTGGCTCTTGTGCCGGCAGTGCTCCACGGACAGTTCAGGCATGAAGTATCCATGTCGGAGATAAGCGCAGTGCTGAAGAGCCTGGGATTCACATGGGTCTATGAGGTTGAACACGGAGCGGAAATACTCAAACCTGCAATCGATGACCTGATGGATATGCGGACACTCCCCCGCCCCCTGATCTCAAGCTATTGCCCGGCAATCGTACGCCTCATACAGGTGCGCTTCCCTGCACTGATCAGGAATATTGCCACAGTGAAGGCACCGTTGGAGATGGCTGCTTTCTACTGCCGCAGGGTGCTGCGTGACGGCGGCGCCCATAACGCCGAGATAGGCGTATTTTATGTTACCCCCTGCGCCGCCAAGATAGCAGCCGTAAAATCACCCGTGGGTGAAGAATCAACCCCCATCAGCGGCGTAATTAACATGGACTTCATCTACAACAAGATAAACCGCACACTAAGAAACAAGGGTGAACTGAAATACGGCGATGACCATGCCTATTCCGTTAACCCTGAAACTCTTGCATGGAGCCTCACCAATGGTGAAGCCTCCTGTATCAACGGCAGCACCCTGGCTATTGACGGAATGAACAACGTCACTGAATTCCTCGAACAACTCGAAAACGATGAGATCACCGGTGTTGATTATCTCGAACTGAGGGCCTGTGATGAGGGTTGTGCCGGCGGTGTGCTCCTCTCCTCCAATCGTTTCCTGGTTGCCGAAAGGCTCCGTAACAAAGCCCGTAACCTCAAACCAGGCACAGACTCTCCGGAAACGGAAGAGTTCAAAAACATTGAAGCATACAAAGAATACCTGATGAACAAGGTGAGAATCACCGAGGAGATTATGCCCCGTTCGATGTACCGCCTCTCCGGAGACCGCGATGAGGCCATGAAAATGATGAAACGGTCACGGCGGCTCATGTGCTGGCTCCCGGGAACCGACTGCGGCCTCTGCGGGGCGCCATCATGCCAGGCACTGGCTGAAGATATAGTCCGTCAACGGGGTGATATCTCACAGTGCGTTTTCATCCGCGAGTCAAACATGGGAAAGAATCTGATGGACATGGAAAGATCATCAGAAATAATGAAACGGATATGGGGAGATAACAATTTTACAAAAAACTGCAATAAAAAAGGTGCTGAAAATGAAAGTAACTGACATTGTTGAAAAGCTTGGACTTAATGTATTCTCTGGGCATGAAGGCCTGGGCAGGGAGGTAACCGGCGGCTATGTTTCCGACCTTCTGAGTGATGTGATGGGACATGCCGAATCAGGAGATTTGTGGCTCACTATCCAGACTCACCGTAACGTCATGGCAATTGCCTCACTCAAAGATATTTCAGCTGTAATTATCACCTCAGGGGAAAAACCGGGTGATGATACAATAGCCCAGAGCAACCAGGAAGGCATTCCGGTGCTGGGAACCGAACTGTCAACATTTGAACTTGCAGGCAGGCTTTATTCACTATTAAACTGATTATGAGACCGTTCAGGGCTGATCTTCATATTCATTCCCTGCTCTCTCCCTGCGGCTCACTTGAGATGAGCCCGCATGAGATTATTGTACGGGCAAAGAGCAGGGGACTGGACATGATAGCAGTCTCTGACCACAACAGTACATTGCACTGTGAGCTGACGGTCACCCTCGGCCGCGAGGCCGGCCTTACGGTTCTGAGGGCCGCTGAGGTCACCAGCGCTGAGGATGTGCACTCTCTGGTGATCCTCCCGGATGAGGAAGCAACCCTATCGTTCCAGGAGTGGATTGACAGCCATTGCGCTTACATGCCACATAATCCTGACATCTTCGGTGACCAGGTAGTGATTGACAGGGATGAGAACATTATCCGTGAGATAGACCATTTTCTGCCGGCTGCCCTGAATGCCTCCATCGATGAGGTTGAGTCAGCAGCCCACAGCCATGGAGCTCTTTTCATCCCGGCACATATTGACAAACCCTCAATGAGCATCCTGAGCCAGCTCGGGTTTATCCCCGATGACCTTTTCATTGATGCGGTGGAGGTTATTCGCAGTGTGCCAAACCTTCTGTTCCCGGTTATCAGGAATTCCGATGCTCATATCCCGGAACATATCGGGAGACGATACACTGATTATATGCTCGAAAACGCCTCCTTCGACGAACTGTCAAAGGCCCTGAAAGGTGAAGATGGAAGATTCATTATACCACTTGCGTCATGAAGGAGATAGCACTTCATATTCTCGACATTACCCAGAACTCAATCAAAGCTGGCGCCAATGAAATCCGGATCACACTCAGTGAGTCGATACCTGATGATCTCCTTTCACTCACCATAGCTGACAACGGCAAGGGGATGGATGCGGAGAGCTGCCGCAGGGCTTCCGATCCATGGTTCACCTCGCGCACCACGCGAAAAGTGGGTTTGGGCCTGCCGCTGCTCAAGATGAATGCCGGCCTCACCGGAGGCGGGATGACAATCGATTCTGAACCCGGAAAGGGAACAACGGTAAATGCCACCTTCGGCTACAAGCATGTAGACAGACCGCCGCTGGGTGATGTGAGCGGAACCATTGCGCTGATGATTCTGTCAAACCCCTCCATAAATATTGTCTATTCCCACATATGTGAAGGGAAGGAATGGAGTATCTCCACCAGTGAGATAAAAGAGGCCCTGGGGGAGGAGGCGGTCACAGACCTGACCATTGTCAGGCATCTCAGGGAAATCATAAATGGAAATGTGGCTGAGATCAGAAATTTTCAAACGGGATATGACAAATATTAGGTATTAAGTAACTTATTGAAGTTAGATTTGCGAATTAACCATAACTTACATCTAAGTCAGAATTAAAATATTTGAAATGGAAAAACTAAAATCACTTGCAGACTTAAAGAGGATTCGCGAGGAAGCAAAGACAAAGCTTGACCTGAGGGTAAGGGGTGATAACCCCGAGGGACTCGTCCAGGTTAAGGTTGCAATGGCTACCTGCGGGATCGCATCAGGTGCGAAGCAAACAATGGATTTCTTTGTTGAAGAGCTTGACAAGAGAGGCATTGGCGCCGTTGTCACCCAGACGGGTTGCATGGGTTACTGCTATGCCGAACCTACGGTTGAAGTTCAGCTCCCAGGCCAGGAATCTGTCGTTTTTGGCTATGTTGACAGAAAAAAAGCTGATGAGATCATTGAGAAATACATCAAGAATGGTGAACTGGTTGAAGGCATCATACCGGTTAACTATGAAAAAATAGACTAATAACAGGGAGGAAACAGATAATGTCAAAATTCAGAATGCACCTTCTTGTCTGTGGCGGGACTGGCTGTCGTGCCTCAGAAAGCAATCTCATCCTTGAGAGTCTGAAGAGGGAACTTGAAGAGAAAGGCCTCAGCAGTGAGGTACAGGTTATAATGACCGGCTGTTTCGGTTTCTGCGAGAAGGGACCAGTTGTCAAGGTTATGCCTGATAACACCTTCTATGTGCATGTCAAGCCTGAGGATGCAGGAATTATTGTTGCCGAGCATGTGATTAAGGGCAGGCCCGTACAGCGCCTGCTGTATGTTGACCCGAAGAGCAAGGAACAAGTTCCCGATTCAAAGCACATGGGTTTCTACCGCAAGCAGATCCGTATAGCCCTGCGTAACTGCGGTTTCATCAACCCTGAAAACATAGATGAATATATCGCCCGTGACGGGTATGCTTCCCTTGGCAAGTGCATCAGCGAGCTCACCCCGGCCGATGTCATTGACATAATAAAGAAATCAGGCCTTCGCGGACGTGGCGGTGCCGGTTTCCCCACCGGGCTCAAGTGGGAGATCGCTTCAAAGAACAAGGCTGACCAGAAGTACGTGGTCTGCAATGCTGACGAGGGTGACCCGGGTGCATTCATGGACCGTTCGGTTCTTGAAGGTGACCCCCACTCAGTCCTTGAGGCAATGACCATCTGCGGTTATGCCATCGGCGCATCGAAAGGACTCATCTACATCAGGGCTGAATATCCCCTGGCAATACATCGTCTTAAGATAGCCCTGAAACAGTCAAAGGAATATGGCCTCCTCGGAAAAAACATTTTCGGCACTGACTTCAATTTTGACATCGAACTACGCTACGGTGCCGGAGCATTTGTCTGCGGTGAGGAGACAGCGCTGATCAGTTCAATGGAGGGAAGACGCGGTGAACCCACCAACAAACCACCCTTCCCGGCAGAAAAGGGTTTCTTTGGCAAACCCTCAAACGTGAACAACGTTGAGACTTTCGCCAACATCCCCGTGATAATATCCAAGGGATGGGAATGGTTCTCTTCAATCGGAACTGAAAAATCCAAGGGAACGAAGGTATTCGCCCTTGCAGGCAAGATAAACAACGTGGGACTCATTGAAGTACCCATGGGCACAACCCTCCGCGAAATCATCTTCGAGATAGGCGGTGGCATCAAGAACGGCAAAAAGTTCAAGGCTGTCCAGACCGGAGGCCCTTCCGGCGGCTGTCTTACCGAGAAACACCTTGACACCCCGATTGACTTTGACAACCTGGTGGCTGCAGGATCAATGATGGGATCAGGCGGTATGATCGTCATGGACGAAGATGACTGCATGGTTTCAATCGCAAAATTCTTCCTTGCCTTTACAGTGGAAGAGTCATGCGGCAAGTGTGCTCCATGCCGTGTTGGAAACAAGAGGCTCCTCGAACTCCTCACCCATATCACCAAGGGTAACGGCACCATGGCTGACATTGACCGCCTGAAGAATATGTGCAATGTCATCAAGGATACTTCACTGTGCGGGCTGGGCCAGACCTCTCCGAACCCCGTGCTCTCAACAATCAACAACTTCATGGATGAATATGTGGCTCACGTCACTGAGAAGAGGTGCCCGGCCGGTTCATGCCGTGAACTTATGAAGTACTCAATCATCGTTGACAAATGCGTCGGCTGTACCGCCTGCGCCAGGGGATGCCCTGTCAATGCCATCAGCGGTGAACGTAAAGGACCGCACTTCATTGACCAGGAGAAATGCATCAAATGCGGAGCCTGCTTCGAGAAATGCAAATTTGGTGCTGTGCTAATCAAATAATACCAGGAAGAGTTACGATGGAAACAATAAAAATTACAATAGACAACAAACAGGTTGAAGTCGAGAAGGGAACTACCATCCTCGATGCTGCAAGGAAGATGGGGATCGATATCCCCACCCTCTGCCACATGAGGCTTGATGACCTTAACATTGAAAACAAACCCGGCGGTTGCAGGATATGCGTCGTGGAAGTCCAGGGACGCAGGAACCTCGCTCCCGCATGTATCACACAATGTGTTGACGGTGCTGTCATACGCACTCACAGCCCGAGGGTGATGAACGCCCGCAGGACCGTTATGGAATTCATACTCTCAGATCACCCGAAGGATTGCCTCATTTGTCCGAAGTCAGGTAACTGTGATCTGCAGAATATGGCTCACCGGCTTGGCATCAGGGAGATTCCCGGCCATGAAATCGCGGAGATATCAACCTACAGGAAAGATACCTCTCCTTCAATCATCCGTGATCTTGACAAGTGCATCATGTGCCGCCGCTGTGAGATGATGTGCAATGAGGTCCAGACCGTCGGTGCAATAGGCGCCTTCAACAGAGGCTTCATGGCTGCCGTGGGCCCTGCTTACGAACAGGACCTCGAGCACTCACCCTGTACCTATTGCGGACAGTGCGTGGCAGTGTGCCCCACCGGTGCCCTTACAGAGGTGGACCATACGCGCGAAGTACTGCGTGCTATCGTCGACCCCTCCAAGACAGTGGTTGTGCAGACAGCCCCTGCAGTACGCGCCGCCCTCGGAGAAGAATTTGGCATGAAACCCGGAACTCTCGTTACAGGCAAAATGGTGACGGCACTGAAGGAACTCGGATTCGACTATGTGTTTGATACCGACTTTGCTGCTGACCTCACCATCATGGAAGAGGGAACAGAATTACTCACAAGACTGAAGAAGTTCCTGAACGGCGACAAGGATGCCAATATTCCCATTCTTACTTCATGCTGCCCGGGCTGGGTCAACTTCTTCGAACACAACTATCCCGAACTCAGGGAGGTGCCATCAACAGCCAAATCCCCGCAGCAGATGTTCGGCGCAATTGCCAAGTCTTACTTCGCTGAAAAGATCAATATCAACCGTAAGGATATGGTGGTGGTCTCAATCATGCCATGCCTTGCCAAGAAATATGAGAGACAGAGACCGGAGTTTTCCGTCGATGGCAACCCTGATGTTGACTTCTCACTCTCAACGCGTGAGCTGGCCAGTTTCATCCGCCAGGCAAACATTGACTTTGCAAACCTCCCCGAATCTGAATTTGACAGACCGCTCGGCGAATCTACCGGGGCAGCCGTCATCTTCGGGAACACCGGGGGCGTCATTGAAGCTGCTGTCCGTACAGCATACGAAGTCTTTACAGGCAAGAAACTCAGCCGTATCGATTTTACCGAACTGAGAGGAATGGAAGGAGTACGTCAGGCTACGATAGATGTTGACGGCTTCCCGCTTAACATAGGTATCGCTCACGGTCTGGGCAACGCCCGCAAACTCCTTGACGATGTGAAGGCAGGTCGCTCAAAATTCCATGCCATAGAAGTGATGGCATGCCCGGGCGGCTGCGTCGGCGGTGGCGGCCAACCACTGCATCACGGTGACTCCGCAATACTCAAGGCAAGAGCTAAGGCACTCTACGATGCAGACCGTGACATGCCAATAAGGTTATCTCACGAAAACCCCTACATTATCCAGCTTTACAAGGAGTATCTTGGCGAACCTAACAGCGAAAAGGCTCACCACCTGCTGCATACACACTATTTTGACAGAAAGGCAAAGATCGTTGTCAAACAGTAAACGCGGTAATTAACATTAAAAATCAAAGAGATGTCAACAACTATAAAGATAGAACTGAGACAGCAAGATCTGAAAAAGATCCATGAGATCTGCGATTCTTTCAACAATGAACCGCTGGAGCTGATAAACATCCTTCACAAAACACAGGAACATTTCGGCTATCTGCCTGCAGAGATACAGGACGCTGTTGCCGATAAACTGAATATCTCCACAGCACAGGTTTACGGCGTCGTGACCTTCTATTCATTCTTTACCATGACCCCAAAAGGCAAGCACCCGATAAGCATCTGCATGGGTACTGCCTGCTACGTCAGAGGTGCAGAAAGGATCCTCGATGAGTTTAAGAAAGAACTGGGCCTGCAGGTTGGACAAACAACCCCTGACGGAAAGTTCTCTCTCTCAAGCCTTCGTTGCGTGGGCGCATGCGGACTGGCACCGGTGGTGATAGTCGGTAACAAAACCTACGGAAGGGTCGCTCCCGATGATGTGAAAGCAATATTGAAAGAATACGAATAGTAAAAAAGGGCCGGCAATACCGGCCTTTTTTTTCAGGCATCAGCCATTGGGCAGCAGTGACACTTCCACGATAACAGACTGTCAGTAATGATTCATTGTCAATACTGGTGTCTTTTGGTTGTTTTACCCTTGAAAAAGTACCCCTTCTGCTTCCTCTTTCCCTCTATATCACGCTCTACGAAGACCTTTTTCCCCGTATAGGGATCAAATCCGAGGTAGAATATGGCAGTGGAGAGTGTCATGGGAGTAGGGGTAAAATCCTGCACCTGCTCCGGATGCATCCCCAGGTCAGAGAGCTCACGGGAGAGAGCCTCCATTTTCTTCAGGCTGGTGCCGGGATGGGCTGAGATAAAGTAGGGGATGAGCTCATACCTGAACCCGCCGGCTCTGGTTATTGAGATGAACTTTTCCCTGAACTTCCTGAAGTGCCTGAAAGAGCTCTTTCTCATCAGGTAAAGTACCTCATCATCCGTATGTTCAGGGGCAACTTTGAGCCTGCCACTGGTGTGGTTCATCACCAGTTCCCGCAGATATTGCTCTTCAGCATTTCCGGCAGCCTTGTTGTAATCCTTTATCAGCAGGTCATACCTCACCCCGCTGCCGATGAATGCCTTCTTTATATATGGCAGGCTGTTGACCTTCCTGTAGAGCGAGATCAGTTCCCTGTGTGAGGTTTCAAGGTTATCACACACAGAAGGCCAGATACAGGAGGGGCGCCCGCATCTCATGCATCGCTCCCTCTCCCTCCCGGCCATTTTGTACATGTTGGCCGAAGGTCCGCCCAGGTCTGACAGATAACCTTTAAACCCATCCATCCGGCTTATCCTCTCAACCTCGCGCATTACCGAGGCCTCTGAACGGCTGCTGATGAACTTGCCCTGGTGAGCAGCGATGGCACAAAAACTGCATCCTCCGAAACAACCACGGTGAATATTGACTGAGAACTTTATCATCTCCCATGCAGGGATTGCCCCTTTCTTTTTATACCTGGGGTGAGGAGCGTAATTGAAGGGCAGGTCATAGACAGCATCAGTTTCAGCCTCTGTGGCGGGGGGAAGAGGCGGATTGACCACCACAGTAACATCTCCGCACTGCTCGGTGAGCCTGACAGGCTTAATGCTGTTGCTTGTCTTCTCGAACAGGACAAAGTTTTCAGCATACGCTTTTCTGGAAGCGAGAGCCTCATGACACGGCCTCAGCGCCTTATCCCTGACCCCCGGAAGAGCCGGCAGGACAGTATCCGATGAAACTGTGAAGGCCGACTGGGGCAGGTCATGTATCTCCTTCATTCTTTCGCCGGCCAGGAGCCTTCCGGCAAGCTGCGCAACTGCCCTTTCAGCCATGCCATAAATGAGCAGGTCAGCACCGCTGGAGATCAGAATTGAAGGTTCAAGCCTGTCACGCCAGTAGTCATAATGCATCAGACGGCGCATCGATGCTTCAATGCCCCCTATGAGCACCGAAGAGGAAGGATAGAGCTTCTTAAGTATCTGAGTATAAACAACAGTCGCGTAATCAGGCCTGAATCCTGCGATTCCTCCGGGAGTATATGCATCATCTGATCTCAGCCTGCGCGATGCAGTGTAATGATTGACCATCGAGTCCATGTTGCCCGCGGTGACTGCAAAGAAATAACGGGGCTCTCCCAGCTTGGTGAAATCACGCAGGTCATCCCTCCAGTTGGGCTGGGGCACAACGGCAACCCTCATGCCTGCTGACTCAAGAACGCGGGAAATTACTGCTGCCCCGAAAGAAGGGTGGTCAATGTAGGCATCGCCGGTAAACAGTATGACATCAGGTCTCTCCCACCCTGCTGCCTCCATCTCCTTCTTCGAAGTTGGGAACCAGATCATCGTACTTTTCTCCCTGTTTTTCACCTGCACAAGTTACATATAATGGATAAATTGCTCCCAAATGTAACAGAAAAGTGCTACCTTCACTTGTCAGCGTCAATTATCAGGTCAATGTGCGGACAAGTCAACAGATTGAGAGATACGGTGGCGCCATTGCAGCCATAACCATGCAAAAAAATGTGTGGACAAGTCAATAGATTGAAAGATGCGGCGGCACCGTTGCAGCCATCATCATGCAAAAAAATGTGCGGACAAATCAATAGATTGAGATGTATGGCATTATGTCTGTTGCTGTTGATTTTTGCGTTACCCGGAAATCTGTCATTGCTTTCCGCACAGAAAAACAGCACCAGGCCAAAGGTGGGTCTGGCCCTCAGCGGCGGAGGCGCGAAGGGTCTCGCTCACCTGGGGGTAATAAAGGTAATGGAGGAGGCAGGCCTGAAACCTGACTATGTCACCGGGGTGAGCATGGGAAGCATTGTAGGAGGGATGTACGCCATGGGCTACACCCCTGACAGCATAGCACGCATGTTCAGTATGTTCAACTGGGAATATGCAATGTCAGACATGATCCCGGAAAACAAGATCATCTTTCATGAGAAGAGATATTTTCATAACAGCATTATTGCCTTACCAATCACCCGTGACGCAATAAAGATCCCATCGGGACTGATCAGCGGCCAGCAGATAGAGAGTGGTCTGAACCATTATTTCTGGCCTGCAGCCACAATTACCGATTTTTCCAAACTCCCCGTCCCCTTCCTCTGTCTGGCAACTGATGTGGTAACCAGTAAAAAGGTGGTTTTACAAAGTGGTTACCTCCCGGATGCCATACGGGCGAGCATGGCCATCCCCTCAGTATTCACCCCCGTCAAGACAGATACGGCAATCCTGGTTGACGGCGGTGTGGTACGCAATTATGCTGCAACCGAACTGAGGGAGATGGGAGCAGATATTGTGATAGGTTCATATGTGAGCTTCAAAGGATACGGGGAGAAAGACCTGGAATCCGCCTACGGAATACTGAAGCAGATCGGATTCCTTAGCAGTCTGGCTGACTATGAGGAGCAGAAGCAGCAGACTGACATCCTGATTGAGCCGGAACTGGGAGAAGTGGGTACTCTTGCATTCAGCAATGTAGATACCATTATTTCCAGAGGCTATCATGAAGCCCTTGAATACAGAGATATCTTTAAAAAGCTTGCCGACTCCCTTGATGCCATCGGTCCGCGTAACCCGGTAAAGGCACTGCCCGACGTCCGTTATTATGTTTTTGATAATATCAGGGTCACAGGAAACGAGAAAATCAGTGATGACCAGATTATTGGCATCCTTGATATAAGCCCCGGAGAAAATGTTGACAGGGATCTCCTGGAAGAGAGAATTGAACTGCTGTACGGGAAAAACTGGTTTGAAAAGGTCAGGTACATGATCCTACCCGGAGATGAAGGGCTGACACTGGAAATCAATTGCATTGAACGGCCCCGGGCAATGCTGTACGGGTCACTCTATTATGACCCGGTTCTCAGTGCAGGTGCAGTGATAAGCATCTCAGCCAGAGACCTTGTCGTCACACGGTCAGTCATTAACCTTGATTCATATATTGGTCAGTACTATCGCGGCAGGCTGAGTGCGATTCAGTACATAGACAAAAGCCAAAAAACAGGGCTTGAATTCTCACTATTCACTGACAATACCCGGCTGCCACTCATTAAACTGAAAGATGAGACAATACCGATGCTCAGCCAGAATTTCAATATTTCACTGAGCCTGAGCAAACGACTGAGCCTGAACCACCTGATGAGCCTGACAGCTTCGTTTGAAAACCGGCACCTCGTCCCTGACTTTCTTACATCAACCATGATAAACAGGTTGACATATGATTACCTCAGACTGAACTACAGCTACAAGGTCAACTCCGTTGACAGGAAATACTTTCCCAGGCAGGGTATAACTTCCGGAATCTCCCTGTCAGTACTCAAAATGACCAGAGGTGTGGTCAAAACCGGGTCAAGAAGGTCAGTCTATCTCCCGGGTAATGAATATTCACCATTCAGCTTTGACCGCAACTATTCGGCAAGGGCATGGATTAATTCCTATTCACCGGTTTCAGGGAAAGTGACATTACTGGTCGGTGGTGATCTGTTGTTAACTACAGGCACAGATTCCATAACCTCGGGAAACGACTGCTGGCTTCTTGGCGGAATCACCCCCCTGACTGACCGCTCCATAGCTGCTGTCGGATTCCACCCAAACCAGATTACTGTCAGGAATGCCGGAGGGTTGCGCCTCGGAACCGACATTGAAGTAACCAGGGACCTTCACCTCACACTTGATCTGAACCTGTTCGCCCTGAAGGAGCCAGACCGCGAGACCGGTTTCACCATTATAGGAGGTTACGCAATAGGTGCAGGTTATATGACAGTTGTCGGCCCTGTCCGGATTGGAATCATGCACGGCCTGTACGACAGACAGATACTCTACAGGCCTGTAAAGGGATACGTAAGCCTTGGATTCAACTTCTGAAACCGGGGAAGTGGCCTGATTGTTGTCTTATTGCTGATGGTGGTCATCACGACACGTATTATGAATAGCAATACAGTCATACAGAAACACAGGAGAGTCTGCAACCTCATCGTTCAGAAAAAGGTGAGCCAGAGCTTTGAAATCATGTCAGATATGCTTGATAATGTGTCTGTTAATGATCTCAGGGAGCAGTTCTCCGAGCTGCAGATGACTTACAGGAATATTCTCCGGTACACTGTTGAGGGCATACAAGACCCCGAAAGGGAGAAGGTTTACAACCGGCTCCTGCAGAGTATACTCAGACTCAATGACAAAATCAAACAGGACATTTTGGCACGTTATTCAGGATGGTACACTTATTCTGTCAGAGCCAGTGAGCAAAAGGAAGAGAGGCTCTGGGGAGGGAATATCATCCAGAGTGTGGATGACCTTGTATTCAAATCACGCCTTGATGATCTCCTTGCATCTGCAGAGATAAGTCTGCCTGATCCGCAGAGTGAGGCAGCAATGGAGAGTGAACGCCTGTCAGGGATTATATTTAACCTTCTGTGGCTGACCGATTATTACGGTGAAGCCGAAGAGAGTCTCATCGATCGCCTTATAGGATCAGCCCGCTTTGAGTGGCACGAGATAGCAACATTCGTCAGTGCTGTTACGCTGAGCAGTCTGCGGGTCTGGGACCCGGCCAAGATCAGGCTGCTGGCCAGGCTGACAGCTGACCAGACTCCACAGGTGGCTGAAAGAGCGGTTACGGGGCTGGTCTTCACCCTTCATTATTATAATGACCGCCTGAACCTCTATCCTGAGGTTATTCAGACAGTCAGAGAACTGGCAAAAGTAAAGAACTTCAGGGAGAGATGCCGCATAGTGGTGCTTCAGGCTATCAGATCACGCTATACAGAGCAGCTCAGCCGCAGGATGAATGAGGAGATACTTCCGAAAGTTGTCAAACTTAAACCAAGGATCGAAGAAAAACTGGACCTTGACAGAATTCTGGGCGATAACCCCGAAGAGGGACTGAATCCTGACTGGTCAGAAATGTTCCGCGGATCAGAGGAAATGTATAAAACGATTGAGGAACTGACCAATCTCCAGATGGAAGGATCAGATGTTTATATGTCAGCATTTGCAGGATTGAAAAAGTTCGACTTCTTCAGGAAGCTGCGCAACTGGTTTATCCCCTTCTACCCTGATCATGAGGCAGTAGACTCTATCTTCAGGGATGAAATACTCGGCCCGGGCATAAACGAACTGGCTGAAGCGCTGTACAAAACCCCGTTCATATGCAACTCTGACAAATTCTCTCTCATCCTTAATATGAAACATATGCCATCTGACCAGAAGAGTATGATGCTCAAGGTATTCAGGATGGAACTTGACGGACTGGAACAGATGAAATATGACAATGAGCTCACCGATCCTGCTGCAGTTTTCAGAACTACGGTGACACAGTATATTCAGGATCTCTACCGGTTCTTCAAGCTCTCTGATTTCAGGCATGAGTTTGATGATTTCTTCACCGGAAGGCTTGATCTGTACAACTCCCTTTTTTACAGGGAAACATGCGGCTCAGTTGCTGATGACAGGTCACTGGCCGACTATTTCTTCAGCAAGGAGTATTATGAGGATGCACTGGCTCTTTATCTGACCATCCTGAAGAGCGTCACCGATGATGCGGAACTGTACGAAAAGGCAGGTTACTGCTATCAGAAGGCAGGAGAATATGACAAAGCCCTGGAGAAGTACTCCATGGCAACTATTATTGAGCCCCGTACATGGACGCTTCGCAAGACAGGATGGTGCCTTCGCAGGCTAGGCAAACCGGCCGAAGCCCTGGAGGCATACCGCAGGGCACTGCAGAATGAGCCTGACGACCTGAATACTGTCCTCATGGTTGCCCACTGCTGCCTTGATACTGCCAATTACGATGAAGCGCTGAAACACTACTTCAGGGTGGAGTATGAAAGCCCCGGCAATTCAAAGGTACTGAGGCCAATAGCCTGGTGTTACCTGGTCACCGGAAGGTATGCCGAAGCTGAGATGTACTTTGAGAGGCTTGCAGAGACCGGCCTGACACCATATGATAAAATAAATATGGGGCACCTTGCACTTTGCCAGGGCAACACAAGGATTGCTGCCGGACATTATTTAAGTGCCCTGGCCGGAGGAGAAATGTCTGCAGAGAGCTTCCTGTCAGCGTTTAATGATGATATTCCCTTCCTGGCAGAAAATGGCGTCAATCCTGACGACCTTCCCATCTTGCTCGATTACGTTCTGATGAACCTGAAAAAGGAAAACTGACCCTCTCTTTCCGGTCATTCATCTCTTCTTCAGGAGCCTGATGACCGGGCTTTAATATTTCTATGGTCATGTCTTTGCGGTAATGAAGGATGAACATCCCCCTGTTCTCATAGCCGTTATTACGACTGTTGCGCCGGAAGTCGGGTTCCAGACACAGAAGCTCAGGATTAAAGGTGCCGGGGTCCTTCAGAAAACCCTTCCCGCCGATGGCTATACCACCGATAAAGTACCATGCGATGTCAAAACCGCGCCATGCAAAGCTTTCAGCCATGGGCTCGGTCCTGAATTTCTTCAGATAGATGGCTGAGTATGATTTTACCCCGGGTGACTCAAAGTCGACATAGCTTTCTGACGGTATATGCAGCTCAAGATCATAATAATACTTCAGGTCAACTGTTTCAAGACCGCGTATCTCGGGATACCCGATCACCATTATATCATATCGCTTTGTCAGGCTGTGAAGTGCGGAGAATGCCGAACTGACCACAGGCGTACTGGTTGTGGCCAGCACTATGATGTTTTTCCGTTCAGGATCAAGCTGGCTTTCAAATGAAGCAACCGTGCCGTAAACATTTCGTCTTTCCGTCACCCCGGTATAGTAAAACGGCACAATACTCCCTCCGTCTGAGAAGCCAGTATCACTGGCAGCCGTTTTCACTTTCTGCCACAGTCTGGCAGTTGCCGGATCATACATGGCCGTATCGGAATAGAGGAAGATGACCCTGCTTCCCTGGCGTGACGCTACTTCATCGGCGATTAAATCCTGCACCACTTCCTGACTTGGGAAAACCCTGTACAGCGAAGGCTTGTTCTCATGAATATGACTGTCGCGAAGCGGCACCGGTGATACAACAGGTATATCCCGTTCTCCGGCCCAGCCGGCGATCTGTTCCAGGTTATAGGAAAACACGGGGCCGATTATCAGGTCTGCGTTATCCAGTTCTCCTGTCCGGATCAGTCTTTTGATTTCTGCAGAGTCAGCCCTGGTATCAAAAACCTTCATCTCGACGTTCAGGCCCAGTGACCGCAGGCTGTCAGCAGCTATCAGCACGCCTTCATAGGCTTCAAGGAATGGGAGGCTTCCGTCATAAACCTGAGTGGTTGTCCCAACCCTCTTAGTGGTATCTGCATATACCATGGCATTGTTTTCCCTTACAAAGAATGGAAACAGCACTGCCACCCTGACAGTTCCGTGCAATCTGTCAATCCTGGTTTTTTCTCCAGGCACGGTAAAGACCTCCGGTTCATCCATGACGGTCAGGGTATCTGTCATGACCGTATCAGCAGGTATTTCTGCAACCACTCCCGCAGGCATCTGCTCCGGAACCGCTCTTTGATCCGGGCTCCTGTAGGAAGCCTTGCGCTTGGGTATAAGGAGGTAATCACCCTCGTGAGGGAAGAGCAGCCCTCTGTTGGCCCTTTTCAGCTCTCTAACCGTAATACCGTAATCTCCGGCGATTGTTCCCAGTGTCTCTCCTCTTTTTACCCGGTGATATATATAATCATCCTGGGGAGAATTCTTCTGTGGCATCTGTGTACCTGTACCGGCGACAGCCGGCCTGCCCTGACCGGGTCCGGCCTGGCCTGCCTGTTGTGCCTGCCTGGTTTGTCCTGCCGCACCGTACTGTGTGCCGGTCTGGTAGTTCTTCATTGCAGCCTGCCCCTGTTCCACAGCAGCAGCAGGTATCCTCAGCACCTGGCCATCACTTATGATATTGTCAACCAACCCGTTTTCGCGGGCTACCAGGTCAACACTCACACTGTAAGCCCTGGCTATTGAATAGAGCGTCTGACCCTTCAACACCTGGTGCATGTAATAAACCCTGCCATCCGTTACAATCTTCTCTCCGGAGATGGTAACAGGTACCGGGACCGGGGTCTGTGTCTGGGATTCAAGAGACGCAGGTATCAGCAGTGCTGCAAGAAACAGCAGGGAAGCTGCCCGCCACCAGGAGAAAAACCTCTTTTTTTCTTCCATCAATTGATTCATTCGTATTACTGTCACCCTCCCTTGTATTATCTCACCTGCAGCTGTTTAAGATAGCTGTTGACATTCCTCTCTATCCTTCTGAGGGGATCTTCCATATCAGCCTTTACAAATTTCTTGCCGGTAATGTTTTCATAGAGCTCAATGTAACGGTCTGATATCTCCATGACTATTTCAGGTGTCATCTGCGGCACCTTTTCACCGCTTCTTCCCTGGAAACCGTTTGCCATAAGCCACTCACGCACAAACTCTTTTGAGAGCTGCCTCTGGTGTTCGCCACGGGCAAATCTCTCTTCATAACCATCTGAATAAAAGTATCTTGAACTGTCGGGAGTATGGATCTCATCAATAAGATATATTTTCCCGTCCCGTTTCCCGAACTCATATTTGGTATCAACAAGCGTCAGCCCCTGCCTTGCGGCTATTTCCGAGCCTCTCATGAACAGCTTCATCGAATACTCCTCAAGCTTCCTGTATTCCTCCTCCGGAACCAGGCCGCTGCTGATGATTGCCTCTGCGGAGATATCCTGATCATGCATCCCCTGTTCAGCCTTGGTGGTAGGCGTAATGAGAGGTTTTTCGAACTTCTGGTGTTCCCTCATCCCTTC
>WXFE01000069.1 GCA_009881065.1 Bacteroidales bacterium
AAGGATATAAAAGCAGCCTCAGAATAGTCAGCCGGTCAGTGTCCGGAACCCGGAGCACTCTCCCCGTACCGGTAAAACTACATAATTCTCAGAGCAATCCCAGTTCAAGTTTGGCCTCGTCGCTCAGCATGCTGCGGTCCCATGGCGGGGAGAAAGTGAGTTTGAGGTCACAATCCTTAACCCCCCTGATACCGGCAACCTTGTACCTGACCTCCTCAACGAGATCCTCAGCCAAAGGGCAGTTGGGAGTGGTTAGCGTCATGGTTATGTGCGCAATCTGCTCCTCATCAACCCTGACCTCGTAGATGAGGCCGAGGTCATAGATATTCACCGGTATCTCGGGGTCAAAGATGTTTTTGAGTACGCCAACTATGCGTGCTTCAGTCTCCTGTATTTCCTGAGTATTCATGAGTGTTCCTGTTTTGCTTTGTATGCCAGGGCGTACAGACGCATCTGTTTCACCATGGCCAGAAGGCCGTTTGACCGGGTAGGGGACAGGTTCTCCCTAAGGCCGATTTTCTCAATGAAATAGATATTTGCGTCAACAATCTCTGCCGGGGTGTGTCCTGAAAAGACGCGTATCAGCAGCGCCACTATACCCCTGGTGATCAGTGCATCACTCTCTGCGGAAAAAGTGATGATACCATTTTCAAATGACGGGTAGAGCCACACCTTGCTCTGGCAGCCCTCTATCAGGTACTCCGGGGTCTTGTGCCTCTCATCAAACGGGCCGAGTGACCTGCCCAGGTCGATGAGATACTCATACCTCTCCATCCAGTCGCCGAACTGGCCGAACTCGTCAATTATCTGATCCTGTATTTCGTTAATATTCATTTTATTATATCAAGCAAACATTTCGGTCACCTTCCTTACACCTTTCACCAGGGCCTCAATCTCCTCTTCCGTATTGTAGAAGGCAATGGAAGCTCTTACGGTTCCGCTGATTCCGTATCGTTCCATCAGCGGCTGTGCGCAGTGGGTTCCCGTCCTGACCGCAATACCCATCTTGTCAAGAATCATGCCGGTATCATACTGGTGAATTGTTCCCGGCAGGAATGAGATCACTGAGACCTTGTGCGGGGTAGTGCCGTAGATACGGATACCTTCGATGGCTGACAGTCCGGCAGTTGCCCGGGCAAGCAGCGACTGTTCCCTACAGGCGACAGCCTCGCGGCCGAGTGCGGAGAGGTAGTCCAGTGCTGCAGCCAGTCCTATCGCGCCGGTGAAATTTGTTGTGCCGGCCTCAAATTTGAACGGGATCACGTTGTATGTGGTCTTTTCAAATGTGACGTTTGCCACCATGTCACCGCCTCCCTGGCAGGGTGGCAGCTCGTTCAGCATGTCAGCCTTGCCGTATAGCACGCCGATGCCATTTGGGCCGTAAACCTTGTGCCCTGAAAAAACATAGAAATCACAGTCAATGTCTCTCACATCAACAAATCCGTGCTGAATGCTCTGTGCTCCGTCGACAAGCACCGGGATACCATGCCGGTGGGCCTCGGCAACTATCTCCTTCACGGGGTTGATTGTGCCCAGCACATTTGAAACATGTGTGACAGCCACTATCCGGGTGCGTTCCGTCAGCAGCGACCTGTATGCTTCAAGGTCAAGAACACCTTCGTCTGAGAAAGGTATGACTTTCAGTTTTGCCCTCTTGCGTTCGCAGAGCATCTGCCATGGAACGATGTTGGCGTGGTGTTCCATGCCGCTGATGATAATCTCATCGCCCTCGTGAATATATCTCTCGCCGAACGAGAATGCAACAGTGTTGATTGATGCGGTGGTTCCGGAGGTGAAAATGATCTCTTCCGTGGCGCCGGCATTGATGTAAGCCCTGACAGTCTCGCGGGCTGCCTCGTAACGCTCTGAAACCCTGTCTGAGAGATAATGCACGCCACGGTGCACGTTGGCATTGGTTGTGCGGTAGAGCTCATCCATCAGGTTTATAACCTGCAATGGCTTCTGGGTTGTTGCGCCGTTGTCAAGATAAATCAGAGGTTTCCCGTGTGCTTTCGTTGAAAGGATGGGAAAGTCAGCTCTTATCTCTTCTATGCTCTTCGTAAGTCTCATCACGTTGTTCAGTTACACTGTATTGCGCACGAGGCACAGTATGAAAGCTCGCCGCGCAGGCGCTGCACCACCAGGTGGTCAATCCGATCGCGAAGGGCCTCAATAGGTATGTTTTTAACAACATCGTGTGCAAAGCCGAACATCAGCATAAGTTTGGCCTCCCTGGCATCAATCCCGCGCGAGCGCAGATAGAAGAGAGCATTTTCATCCAGCTGGCCCACGGTGGCGCCGTGGCTGCATTTCACGTCGTCAGCATAAATCTCAAGTTGCGGCTTGGTATCCATTCTCGCGGTATCAGAGAGGATGATATTGTTGTTGCTCTGATAGGCATTTGTATTCTGTGCATCCTTGTGTACCATTATTCGCCCGTTGAAGGCTCCGGTGGCATTTTCATCCAGGATACCCTTGAAGAGCTGTGTGCTGTTGCAGTTGGGTGCAACATGGTCAACCTTCACGAAGTTGGCAATATGCTGTTGCCTGTCAGCCAGGAAGAGGCCATAACTGTGTGTTTCAGCGTTCTCTCCGTTGAGCTTGTGCCACGTTGCGTTGCGCACCAGTCCGCCGTGGAGGGTGATGTTGTTTGACGTCGCGTAGCTGTCGCGCTCCTGGTGAATGAAGGTGTGAGTTATCTTGCCTGAATAGTTGTGCTGGTTCTGCACCCTGATGATCTCAAAGCTGGCATCCCGGCCTACAAATATCTCAGTAACGGTGTTGGTCAGGTAATGCTGCGGTGAGATCGCATGGTCACAGACAAGGAGCGACATCCGGGCACCATCATCTGCTATCAGCAGGTTACGGTCCTGTGAGAAAAAGTCCTGCTCGCTTTGCAGCAGGTTTACAATCTGTATCGGTTTGCTGTTGACGGTGTTCCCGGGCGCATATATGAAGAGCCCGTCAGTTGCCAGCGCGGTGTTCAGCGACACGAGACCATCTTTTTCGTTCTTCGCATATTTGTTGTAATGCTTCTCCACCAGTGATGGAAATTGCTTCGCGGCAGCCCTCATGCTACCCACCCATATACCACCCGGCAGCATTGCCAGCCCCTCTTCGCCCCTCGGGAAGAAGCCGTTGAGCAGCACCATGTTCCATACGTCAAGATCCTCCACCTCACAGTGGAATCTCTCTGCCTCCCTGAAATCATCAGGTTTGGGCGAGAAGTATTTCTCGTATTTGTGACTGAATGATTTCTCGAGGTTTGTGTACCTGTAGGCTTCATTCTTCCTGTCGGGAATGCCAAGGCGGAGGAACTGGCTGAAGGCATCTGTACGGTACCTGTTGAATATTTCAGGCGATCCTTTCAGTATTCCTGTCTCCCTCCCTTCCCACAGTTCGGTGAGCCTGCCTGTTACTTCCTGTCTGTAGTCCATGTCTCTTCGCTGAGGTCTGCATCCTTCCTTATCCAGTCATATCCTCTCTCCTCCAGTTCGAGAGCCAGTTCGGGGCCGGCTGACCTTACGATGCGCCCGTCATAGAGCACGTGCACATAATCGGGTACGATATAGTCAAGCAGCCTCTGGTAGTGGGTGATAACTATCACCGATGTGTCCGGCCTGCGGATCTTGTTCACGCCGTTGGCGACGATGCGCAGGGCGTCGATGTCAAGGCCTGAGTCAGTCTCATCGAGGAGCGCCAGTCTGGGTTCCAGCATTGCCATCTGGAATATCTCGTTCTTCTTCTTTTCTCCCCCGGAGAAGCCTTCATTGACACTCCTGTTTGTCAGTGCGGAGTCTATCTCCACCAGCTCTTTCTTTTCGCGCATCAGGCGCAGGAAGTCAGAGGCCGACAGAGGCTCGAGGCCACGGTATTTGCGCTGCTCATTAATGGCCGTCTTCATGAAGTTTACCATGCTTACGCCGGGGATCTCAATCGGGTACTGGAATGAGAGGAATATTCCCTCACGGGCGCGCTCCTCGGGTGACATCTCCAGGAGGTTCTTGCCCTCATAGGTGACGGTGCCGGCAGTAACGGTTGCTATCTCCCTGCCTGTAAGCACGTTGGCCAGGGTACTCTTACCACTGCCGTTGGGACCCATGATGGCATGAATCTCCCCGTGTTTGACTTCCAGGTTGAGACCCTTGAGGATCTCCTTATTGTCAATTGAAGCTTTCAGGTCTTTTATCTGTAACAAGAAATCGGTTTGCATATCCTCTGTTCTGTTGAATCTGTTGCGCGGTATTTATTTTTAGGTTATTGTCATATAGCTTGTTATGGCGATAAAGCCGGAATGCCCGGTGATCAGCCCACGCTTCCCTCGAGGCTTATCTGCAGGAGTTTCTGTGCTTCCACAGCAAATTCCATGGGCAGCTTGTTTATCACCTCACGGGCATAACCGTTGACAATCAGCCCTATGGCATCCTCGGTTGATATGCCCCGCTGGTTGCAGTAGAAAATCTGGTCCTCGCCTATGCGTGAGGTTGTTGCTTCATGTTCAACGATGGCCGAGGGGTTGTCTACCTCGATATAGGGGAAGGTGTGGGCGCCGCACCTGTCGCCGAGAAGGAGGGAGTCACACTGCGAGAAGTTGCGTGCTCCTTCGGCCTTGCCGAGAACCTTCACCAGTCCGCGATAGCTGTTCTGGCTGAATCCGGCCGAGATACCCTTGGAGACGATGGTGCTCTTCGTGTTGCTGCCGATGTGTATCATTTTTGTTCCTGTGTCAGCCTGCTGGCGATTATTGGTTACGGCCACCGAGTAGAATTCGCCCACGGAGTTGTTGCCGCGGAGGATGCATGAAGGGTACTTCCAGGTTATTGCCGAGCCGGTTTCAACCTGGGTCCATGAGATCCTGGAATCGTCACCCTTGCATATACCCCTTTTTGTGACAAAGTTGAATATTCCGCCTTTCCCCTCCTTGTCGCCCGGGTACCAGTTCTGCACGGTACTGTATTTGACCTCTGCGCCGCGCTCTGCAACTATCTCAACCACTGCTGCATGGAGTTGGTTCTCGTCACGCATCGGCGCCGTGCAACCCTCCAGGTAGCTCACGTATGACTCCTCGTCGGCGATGAGCAGGGTGCGTTCAAACTGTCCGGTGTTGGATGCGTTGATACGGAAGTATGTTGAGAGTTCCATCGGGCATCTGACACCTTTCGGGATATAGCAGAAAGAGCCATCGGAAAAGACGGCTGAGTTCAGTGCGGCAAAGAAGTTGTCACTATATGGCACCACCGAGGCCAGGTATTTCTGCACCAGTGTGGGGTGCTCTTTGACCGCCTCGGAGAATGAGCAGAAGATAATGCCCATCTCTGCAAGTGTTTCGCGGAAGGTGGTTTTTACTGATACTGAATCCATTACGGCGTCCACTGCCACGCCGGTGAGGCGTTTCTGTTCCTCGAGGGGTATGCCGAGCTTATCGAATGTCTTCAGCAGTTCGGGGTCAACATCGCTCAGGCTGTCAGGACCTTTCTTCTGTTTGGGTGCGGCATAGTAAATAATATCCTGATAGTCAATTTCCGGGATATTGAGGTGAGCCCATTCCGGCATCTTCATTGTCTGCCACCGGCGGAACGCCTTTAGGCGGAACTCCAGCAACCATTCAGGTTCCTCCTTTTTGGCGGAGATGAGTCTCACAACATCTTCACTGAGGCCTTTTGGGATTACATCGGTTTCTATATCAGTCACGAAGCCGTACTTGTACTCTCCCGATGTTACTTCGCCCAGCAGCTTATCCTGGTTATTTTCCATATTCGTCACCTTCAACGGTACATCCTCTCAACAAATGTCACCGGTTAAAGTTTGTACATCTTTCTAGAATCGTGCAAAATTAATCAAAAATGGCGATATGGATATGAAATCTGAAGCGGTTGCAGGTGGTACAGTTTGTCCGGAATAATCCTATTGCCAATGCTGAAAAGAAGTGGACCTTATAGCTCATATAAAACTTCAGTGAAGACCTGCTACCCCGGACACACTGATTGGAACACTACCGACATCTTAAGCCAAAATTATTCATGAATGCTCAAAAAAACTGACATTTCCTCACCGGAATTTGACCTTTTCCCGATACAACACGGAAATCTAAACCAAAGATTCGAAATAAAGCATCTGGAATGATTGATATGATTTATTTACTTAATTTAGGGCATATGAATCAATCAGGTTATCTAATTCTTTCTTAAACATATAAACAAATTATAGTTAATTGCCATCTTACTTTCATGACAAAAGATATCTATAATAATGCAAAATGGTTAAAACAGATTGCTTAATGGCTTTAGATAATTAGTCCAACTTTATTAACAATAACCTCATGATGAAAAGAATACTCATTGCTAATGCATTAATAATCCTGACCAGCATCCTTTACGGACAGGAACTCAAGATTTCGATCGCTCCAACAATTAATTCCGGACTTTACTATCAGTTTGTTGCCGGTAGCCCGGGGCAACATATTAAAGCAGGATTAACAACCTCTTTGGATTATCTATTCCTTAGTGATAACAAAATAAATTTTGGGCTTGGCTGCAACTACCATTTTGCTCAGGTGGAATTCGTTCCAAACAAGAATACTGCAGACATGCCACTTCATTCTGAAAGAGTTAACATAATCTCGCTTAGACTGAAATCACTCCTCAGGTTCAAAAATCAATGGTATTTCAGTCTGGATCCCTCGGTAGATTTTCATCTTAACTATGATGCAGAACAGACTCTTGACAAACAGTCCGGGATAGGTTTATCATGTGGCCTGGGGAAAAATATTCAAATCAAAGAAGCGATATATCTCAATATAGAACCCAGGCTCTGGGTTCACAACATATTTTCATTTACAGAACAGGACCTCCCCTACAGATTAACAGCATTAGGACTTAATCTGGGATTAGTTTTTGGTTCTAAATCCATTGACAATAAATAAGTATGTGAATTAACAACTAACCATAACAGGTCGGTATATGTCATTGGTGCTCCGC
>WXFE01000070.1 GCA_009881065.1 Bacteroidales bacterium
TTTTTTCCCGCCGCAGGCGGTTATTTCAGCTACCTTTTAGGTACCCCTTTCTGTGGTGACCATGGTTCGGTCACCGGCTTTGGTGCCGGCTTTCGGGTGAATACCCAGATGAGCAGCACGATGCCTGCCAGCACCAGCGGTATGCTCAGCCACTGGCCCATATTCAGTTTCATCCCGGCCTCGAAAGCCACCTGGTCTTCCTTTATATATTCTACCAGGAACCTGAATCCGAAGACAAGAATCAGGAATAGACCAAACAGCAGTCCGGGCAATGGTTTGCCGGCTTTCTTCCAGTAGATGCGCATCAGTATTCCGAAGGTGATAAGGTATGCCAGTGACTCATATATCTGTGTGGGGTGCTTCGGCGCCGTTTCTCCGTTCCGGAGGAAAACAAATCCCCATGGCAGGGTTGTCTCGACTCCGTAAATTTCCGAATTCATCAGGTTTCCCAGACGTATCAGTGATCCGGCGAGCGCCACCACGATAACTATCCTGTCAATGATCCACAGGAATGGCTTTTTCTCCTTCCTGACGAAGAGCCACAGTGCCAGCAGTATGCCAATGGCCGCTCCGTGACTTGCCAGACCGCCGTGCCATACCTTCAGGATCTCAATGGGTCTGGCCAGATAATACCCGGGTTCATAGAAAAAGCAGTGTCCCAGCCTGGCGCCGACAATCGTGCCAATGGCCATGTAAACAGTCAGCCTGTCGAGGGTTGCGTCTGTCAGCCCTTCATGCCTGAAGATCCTCCTCATGATATTGTACCCGAAGACGAATCCTGATGCGAAAAGCAGTCCATACCATCTTACTGCAAAGTTGCCTATCCGGAAGATCTCCGGATTAACATTCCACGGAATTATCTGAAGTTCCATACTGCTGATGTTTGGAATGCAAATTTATGCAAAAAAGAAACAGTTGTCCCATTTCACTGTAAAAGGCATATCCGGCCCCCTTTGCCCCACATATCATGTAACAAAATTTGATGTAAGTTTGCAGTTGGTGGATTACGGGAGATACATATCAGGCAGCCTTGGACTGACAGTTATAGCCACGCTCTTTGTGCTTTCGTGTGCAAAGATCAGCGCTCCCACGGGTGGTCCGAAGGATCTGGATCCTCCCGTGATACTGAAAAGCGTTCCGGAGAACGGCAGCGTCATGTTCACCGGTAAGTCATTCACCGTCACCTTCGATGAATACGTTGTACTTGACCGCATATCGGAAAAATTCATGGTGTCGCCTCCGATGGCTACAAAGCCCGAGGTGAAACTCAGGGGCAAGAGCCTTGTTGTCACCTGGGAGGAAGAGCTGGCTGACAGCACCACCTACACTTTCTATTTTCAGGATGCCATCCGCGACAACAATGAAAACAACCCGATCAACAACTATCAGTATGTTTTCTCTACCGGGCCGGTTCTCGACTCACTCTCGCTGACCGGTAACGTGTTCAATGCTTTTGATCTCGAGATAGTTGAGGATGTAACGGTGATCATGTTCTCCAATCTGTCTGACACTGCCCCCCGCACCATGCTGCCGGCATACATATCCAGGCCGGACCCGTCAGGCGGGTTCATGATAAGCAACATCAGGCCCGGAGATTACAGGCTCTTCGCCCTGAAGGACCTCAACGGCAATACCAGGTACGATTTAACTGATGAGATATTTGCTTTCGGTGACTCAGTCATCTCCATCGCACCTGATAACTATTTCGGCCTTGTGCCTGACACTGTCACATACAGGCCCGCCAATGCCACCGAGGCCACAAAGCCTGATAAGTTCGTTTACGGGCTGCACAGGCTATATGCTTTCCGGGAGCCGCCGAAGCAGCAATATCTGACATTCACCGAGAGGAAAAGCTCATGGGGCATCAGCTTTGGTCTGGCATTGCCGTCAGACAGCGGACAGGTGTCGGCAACCCTGCCCGAAGCCGACAGTTCAGCATGGTTTATGGAGCACAACGCGGCCCGTGATACCTTCATGATATGGGTAACCAACCCCGATGTGTACGGCCAAGACCTGGTGGATGTCATTCTCACCTTTCCGTTTACTGACACCACCGGAACGATTATCGCGAAAACAGACACAATCAGTTTCAGGTATATGAAGCCTGCCTCCCCTCGGGGCGGCAGCGGAAGGACGCCGGGACTGAACATCACTCACAATATTTCCGGAAAGGTCAGGCCGGGCATCGTGCCATCGTTCAGATCGGCCACACCGTTTGCAGAGCCTGATACATCACTCATCAGGCTAATCCGGACGGTTGACTCTGTTCAGACTCTGCTTCCTTACAGTTTTGTAATAGATACGGTCTCTTCCCGCCTCCTGTACATGAAGGCGCAGTTCGAACCGGGAGCCACCTACTCGCTGATGTGCAGAAAGGGAGCATTCAGCGATATCTTCGGAACGGCAAATGACTCTGCGACGTACAACATCTCTGTAGCTACGGCGGAGGATTACGGAAGTCTCATGGTCAGGCTTTCCGGCTATGAGGGAAAGGTGATAATCCAGCTGACCGGGGACAGGGACAAGGTTGTACGGGAAGTATCAGTGACCAGCCCCGGAGAGGTCTCTTTCCCGCTTCTTGACAAGGGGAAGTACAGGCTGAAGGCGATCTATGACCTGGATTCAGACGGCAAATGGACCACCGGCGACTTTAACGCTGGCAGGCAGCCTGAACCGGTCACATATTACCCGGATGAACTGGAGGTCAAGATTAACTGGGCGCTGGAGCAGGACTGGGATATTGGAGAAATGTATGTCAAGAATGTTTCGCTGAGGAGTAAGCCCACAACAAGGAGGTAAAGAGATGTCTTCACGCAGGAAATTCATCAGGAACAGCATGATGGCAGGAGTGGCGCTCTCTGCCGGGATACCTTCATTTGTCACAGCCGGAACCCGGCGGTGGCCTTCTGCAAGACCCCCGGTCAGGAAGCGCAAATTCCGCAGTAAGGCCGTAGAGGAGACAATCAGGGAGATTGAGTCATTCCTGGGATCTGACAATGAGCTGGCTTGGCTCTTCTCGAACTGTTTTCCCAACACCCTTGACACCACTGTCACCTTCTCCGAAAAGGAGGGCAGACCAGATACCTTTGTGATAACGGGAGATATCCATGCGATGTGGCTGCGCGACTCCTCGGCCCAGGTGTGGCCATATGTGCCGCTTGCCCCGCGTGACCCGCAACTGAAGGCTCTCATCGCCGGCGTGATCAACAGGCAGGTTAAGTGTATTCATATCGATCCTTATGCCAATGCCTTCAATGATGGTCCGGGCCAGAGCGAATGGATGAATGACCTGACTGACATGAAGCCGGAGCTGCATGAGCGCAAGTGGGAGATAGACTCGCTCTGTTACCCTGTCAGGCTGGCTCACGGATACTGGAAAGCCACCGGCGACACCTCGGTTTTCGATGCCTCCTGGTCATCGGCGATGAGGCTTATCATCAAAACATTCCGCGAGCAGCAACGCAAGGATAACCCGGGTCCGTACAAGTTCCAGAGGGTCACAGGCTGGCAGACCGATACTGTTGCGGGAGCCGGATATGGTAATCCCATCAACCCGGTGGGCCTGATAGTATCAATATTCAGGCCGTCAGATGATGCAACCATATGGCCTTTCCTGATTCCCTCGAACTATTTCGCTGTTAGCGCACTACGCAAAATGGGCGAGATTGCTGCCGATGTCACACGTGATGAGGCTCTTCTGGCTGATGCCACCGCGCTGGCTGGTGAGGTCAATGACGCACTTGCGAAATATGCCCGTGCCGTTCATCCGGTGCACGGAGAGATCATCCCCTACGAGACTGACGGCTATTTCAACTACAATTTCATGGATGATGCCAATGTTCCCAGCCTGCTCAGCATGCCATACCTTGGAACCATTGACCGGAGTGATCCGCTTTACCTGCGCACACGCAAATTTGTGCTGAGCAAAAGCAACCCGTACTATTTTTCTGGCATCAGCGGGCATGGTGTGGGGAGTCCGCATACCGGCCGTGACCGCATCTGGCCCATTGCCATCATCATGAAAGCGCTGACAGCCTCGAACGACCATGATATCATTACATCACTCAGGATGCTCAAAAATACCCATGCAGCAACGGGTTTCATGCATGAGTCGTTCATGAAGGACGACCCCTCAAAATTCACACGCAAGTGGTTTGCATGGGCCAACACCCTGTTCGGAGAACTGGTTTTGCAGACATACAAGACACAGCCTGAGCTGCTGAAAGAAGTTTAAAACAGATAACAATGAAAGAAGTAGTTGCCGGAGTTGACATTGGCGGAACGAACACCGTAATTGGTTTTGTTGATGCTGAAGGAGTAATTCATGCCGGGGGGAACCTCTCGACGCCCGATTATGCTTTAGCCGATGATTTTGTCATTGCGCTTGACGCGAAACTGAAGGAGATGATGGCTGAGAACAGCGGACTGAAGCTGATCGGCATAGGCATCGGTGCACCCAATGCCAACTTCAATAAGGGAACGATTGAGCTGGCGCCCAACCTGCGGTGGAAGGGGATTATTCCGCTTGTCAGGATGACCGAAGAAGCCACAGGCCTCAGGACCCGCATCACCAATGACGCCAATGCGGCGGCACTGGGAGAAATGATTTTCGGCGCCGCGAAGGGTGTGAAGGATTTCATCATCCTGACCCTGGGCACGGGCCTTGGCAGCGGCTTCGTCGTTGACGGCGAGGTGGTGTACGGGCATACCGGTTTTGCCGGTGAACTGGGTCATATGATCGTTGTTGAGGGAGGCCGGGTGTGCGGATGCGGGCGCCGCGGCTGTCTTGAAACATATGCATCAGCCACAGGGCTGGTCCGTACTGCTTTGTCACTGCTCAGCGACCGCCGTGATGATAGCACGCTGCGGGAGCTCAGGGGCAGTGAGATCACCTCACGGCGGATCGCTGAAGCCGCGGCGGCCGGCGATCTCATCGCTCAGAAAGCTCTCGACCAGACCGCCCGGATGATCGCGCTCGGGATAGCCAACTCGGTAATATTCTCAAGCCCGGAGGTTATATACCTCTTCGGCGGACTGGCAAATGCAGGCGAAGCTCTCTTCGGGCCGGTACGGAAGTATGCCGACGAGCTGGTGCAACCGGTTTTCCGGGGCACCTTCAGGGTGGAACCTTCCGGGCTGCCGGAGGTGCAGGCAGCAGTACTGGGCGCATCAGCGCTCATATGGAAGGAGATGAAATAGAGATGGCAGGAGAGAGAGGAGCGGACAATAGATAAAACATCAAACCAAAATGCATATCATAGAGGTCAGCAGGCTGAAGACAGAGAAGGAGATACCGTCAATGGCAGAGGTCTCCGTACGCCTCGACGAACTGGGCAAAGGCCACGGGATAGAGACATTGAACTGGCAGAGCCACACATACAAACCTGAGGTAAGATTCAACATCGCATGGGGCGAGAAGGAGATATACATCAAGTACTATGTCCGCGAGGCACATGTCAAGGCTGAAAAAGGCAACACCAACGAGATGGTATGCGAGGACTCATGTGTTGAATTCTTCGTCTCGCCGGAAGATGACGGAATCTATTACAACTTCGAGTTCAATCCCATCGGCACAGCGCTGATGGGCTCAGGTCACAGCCGTCATGACAGCGCACGGACAGATCCGGCCATTGTCGGCAACATACGCCGCCTCACAACAATGGGCAGCGAACCCTTTTCAGAGATCAGCGGTGACATCAGCTGGTCAATCACCGTGGCCATCCCGCTTGAAACTTTCTTCCGGCATAATGTCGGCAGCCTGGCGGGCAAAAGCTTCAGGGCCAACTTCTACAAGTGCGGTGACAGGCTGACCACCCCTCACTTCGTCACATGGAACCCGGTTGGCACGGAAAAACCTGATTATCACAGGCCGGAGTTCTTCGGAATCCTGAAATTTGTCTGACCATATAGGAGCCTTCATCCGCAGGAGCAGCAAGACCCCGCATAATTAATTGCAAAACTGTAAAAAACAATATCATGAACCTGACCGATAAGAAATACAGCAAATACGCACTGGTGCGTGAAATGATGGAAACACCAGGCATCGTCAGATCATTCCGTCCCGAATTGTCCATCCCGTTTATTCCTGCCTTCAGAAATAAGAAAGGTCTTTTCCTGACGGGCGAAGGGAGCAGCAGACTCTTCCCCGCGAAGCGGGCTATTTTCGCCAACCTGAGGAAGGAGTTTCTGCTGCCGGTGCTAACCGAGGGATGCACCCAGGCGCTGGAGTACAACCTGAAGGATTTCGTCGTTTTCGCGGCATCCAACTCCGGCCAGACAAAGGAGGTGATCCGCCTTGTTGACCATCTTAAGAAGAAGAAGCATGACACCGTTTTCGGCCTGACGGCCAGCCACAATACGAAGCTGGAGGAGTTTGCACATGCCACCCATGTCCTGAAATGCGGCAAGGAGAATGCCGTTGCCGCCACAAAATCAGTTGTGGAGCAGGCTCTCTTCTATGACTCCCTGCTGCGCAACCTGAGGGGAGAGAAGATGGCGGGCCTGCGCAAGACTGCTGCTCTGATGGAGGAGGTGCTCACCGCGAAGATTGACAGGAAGATTATCACGATGATGCATGATGCTGATATGATCTGGTTTGCCGGACGTGATAACGGGGTGGCTGCAGAGCTGGCGCTGAAGACCAACGAGATTACCCGCAAGAAATCCGGGTTTCTTGAGGGGACCTTCGCGCTGCATGGCATTGAGGAGGTGATGAACAGGGGTGATGTGCTCATCTGGGTCGCTCCGTTTGAGCATGACCGTGACAAGTTCATGGAGTGCCTGGTGAAAGGCGTGGGGGTGAATGTCATCGCCATTTCCGGTGAAAAGACCGAATTCCCGACAATCGTCATTCCTGACGGAGGAGATTATGCCGAGTACCTGCAGCTGACTGCCGGTTGGAACCTCCTGGTTGAGACAGGCATCTCCCTCGGCATTGACCCTGACCACCCCGTGCGCGCACGGAAGGTTGGCAATGAGTACGTTCCGGAAGCCAAAAAGTAGCATCCTGCTGCCGGGTCACATTTTTTTTCGCTTCTATTAAAGCGTATATTTACGTTGTGTAAACTCTCTTTCTGAATATGGAAAAGGTAAAAGCAGTTGCAGGGATTGACATCGGAGGCACCAGCACCACTTTCGGGTTTGTTGACCGGTCGGGAGAGATCCTGGCCGGGGGCCAGATCATAACGAGTCAATATGATAAGCCTGAGAGTTTTGTTGCTGCGCTCTATGAGAAGATGATGATCACTGCACAGAACCCGGATTATGATATTGAGATTCTCGGTTTTGGCATCGGGGCTCCCATGGGCAATATCAACAAGGGAACCATCGAATATGCGGCTAACCTGCCCTGGAAAGGTATTGTCCCGCTGGCTGATCTTTTTGCCCGTCACACCCCGCTGCCGGTCATCGTCACCAATGATGCCAACGCTGCAGCCGTGGGCGAGATGGTCTTCGGCGGCGCCAGGGGGATGAAGAACTTTGTGGTGATAACCCTCGGCACCGGCCTCGGCAGCGGATTCGTCGTTGACGGAAAGCTGGTGTACGGGCATGACGGCTTCGCGGGTGAGTTGGGACATACCACCATAAGGCCGGGGAGGTCAGACCGCGACTGCGGATGCGGACGGAAGGGGTGTCTTGAGACATATGTCTCGGCAACAGGCCTGAAACGGACGGTGCTGCAACTGATGGCCGAAAGACTTGACGACAGCGAACTACGAAAGCTCAGCTTCGAGGAGCTTGACTCAAAGTTGATCTGTGAAGCTGCGCGCAGGGGTGACCCCATAGCCCTCGAGGCGTTTGAGCAGACCGGGGCCATGCTTGCATTCAGCCTGGCCAACGTGACAGTTCACACCAATCCCGAGGCTATTTTCCTCTTCGGGGGCCTCGCCCTCGCCGGGGAGCTGATATTTGAACCCACCAGAAGGCATCTGGAGGAAGATATCCTCTATATCTACCGTGGCAGGGTGAAGTTGCTGCCCTCGGAGCTGAGCACGCAGAATGCGGCGGTTCTTGGCGCAAGCTCACTGGTATGGTTTGAGCTGGAGACAGCATAAACCCTGATTTTGGGAACAAAATGAACAAGTATAATCTGCCGGAGATGATGAATTATATCATAGGGGGGCTCTTGATAGTGATACTCTTCTCCATTGCCTATGCCTATCTCAAGCCGCACAAGCTGCATCATGCCAGGCCTCTCTCAACACTGGCCCTGAAAGGCACATACCTGATATACCTGCTGGTGATGCTGGTGGTGATCTGTTTTGCCAGCCTCAGGGACGGCGGGGTGAGCCAGGTTTTTGACGGGGCGGAGTTCTTCGTGTTCCTGGTAGTGCTCTTCGTGCCTACGGTCGGCATCTTTTCACGAAAAATAACCCGCTTCAGCGGGAACAGAGTAAGGTACAACATAATCTTCAGTGTGATTAACCTGATAATGACCCTGACACTGATTGTCCTGTACAGGTTTTGACACCAGATAACGGCGAAAAGCTTACATTTGCCGAATGAAATAAAAAAACTCCAAAATTATGATCAAGGAACGATTCATCTCCTATGTGGAGGATAGTATCAGAAAGAACTGGGAAATAGAGGCGCTTTCGAATTACCGGGAGAAAGGTTTCACGTACAGGGAGATCGCCGAGATAATGGTCAAACAGCACATAGCTTTTAAAGAGTACGGCATCCGTGAAGGTGACAAAATCGCCCTGCTCGGGCGGAACTCTGCCAACTGGTGCGCCATATACCTGGCAGTGGTTACCTATGGCGCTGTGGTAGTGCCGATTCTGGCTGATTTCAAACCCGATGATCTTCACAATATCCTAACCCACTCCGACTCAACGATTCTTTTTGCTGATGACAAGCTGTGGGAATCACTTGATCCCGAAAAGCTGAAGGATATTCAGTGCGTAAAAAGCCTTGACACGTTTGAGATGCTCATGAGCCGCAGTGAGAAGATCACGGATATCTACAAATCTCTTGATGAGAAGTTTTCACAGGCATACCCGGCATTCAGTCCGGATGATATTAAATTTTCCGGTATAGACAATGAGGAAATGGCAGTTCTGAGCTATACCTCGGGTACAACGGGCTTCTCCAAGGGTGTGATGATACCTCACAGGAGCCTCGCTGCAAACATACGCTACGCACAGGCGAACATGCCTCTGGATCCGGGTGACCGGGTTGTTTCCTTCCTGCCACTGGCACACACTTATGGCTGCGCTTTCGAGTTTCTCTTCCCCTTTACCTACGGATGCCATATCACCATCCTGACCAGGATACCGTCGCCGCATATACTCATCCAGGCCTTCAAGGAGATCAGACCCAGATTGATACTCTCGGTACCGCTGGTCATCGAGAAGATTTACAAGTATCAGTTGCTTCCGGTTATAAGCAAGCCTGTCATGAAGGTGTTGCTGAAGATACCGGGCATTAAAAATATTCTTTTCAAGAAGGTGCGTGAGAAGCTTGAGACAAGCTTTGGCGGCAATTTCAAGGAGCTGGTTATCGGGGGTGCTGCATTCAACGCTGACGCCGAAAAGTTTTTCAGGAAGATCAGGATGCGGTATGCCGTGGGCTATGGAATGACCGAGTGCGGACCGCTGATCAGTTATGACGGCTGGAGAACGGCACGCCTGGGATCATGCGGAAAATCCGTTGACACCCTGGAAATAAAGATTGACTCTCCAGACCCCGCCAATGTGGTGGGCGAGATAATGCTCCGCGGCGCTAACGTGATGCTTGGATATTACAAGAATGAGAAAGCCACGAAGGAAGTAATTGAAGAAGACGGCTGGATGCATACCGGAGACCTTGGCGTGATTGACAAGGATGGTTACCTCTTCATCAGGGGCCGCAGCAAGGACATGCTCCTCGGCCCTTCGGGCAAGAATATCTACCCGGAAGAGATCGAATCTGTCATAAACAACTATAAGTATGTGGCAGAATCGGTTGTCATCTCTGAGGATGACAAGCTTGTAGGGCTCATCTATCCCGATCATGAGACGCTTCGCAAAGAGGGCATCGGAGAGGATGGACTTGCGGCTCTCCTTGACACCATCAGGAAGGATGTCAACAACAGGCTTCCCGACTATATGGCTGTCACAAAGTTCAGGGTGCATCCTGAAGAGTTTGTCAAGACTCCGAAGAAGAGCATCAAGCGCTATCTTTACATGAAAGATTGATATTTGAGTGAAGGGGCCCCGAAAGGGCCTCTCGCATATTATTGTGAAGTGAAGAGGTACTGTATCATAGTTGCCGGCGGAAGCGGACGGAGAATGAAGTCATCCATCCCGAAGCAGTTCCTCCTGCTCGGAGGGAGGCCGCTGCTGATGCGTACCATTGAACAATTCCACACGTTTGACAGCACCCTGGAGATCATTCTGGTACTGCCGGAGGGCCATCATGCACTGTGGGAAAAGCTCTGCACGGAGTACTCTTTTACCATCACTCATCAGGTGGTGGCAGGAGGAGAGGAGCGGTTTCACTCGGTGAAGGCGGGACTGGGGTGCGTCAGTGGCGACTCCCTTGTGGCCATCCATGACGGCGTCAGGCCGCTGGTGAGTCATGACACCATCTGGAGATGCTTTGCCGATGCTGAAGAGTTCGGCAATGCCGTGCCCTTCATTGAGCCGGCAGACTCCGTGAGAATACTGGCCGGCGATGAGAGCAGGCCGGTGCCGAGGAGCGAAGTGCGGCTGATACAGACACCGCAGGTGTTTCGCGGCAGCATGATCAAAAATGCCTACCGCCGCGGATTTGACCCCTCATTTACGGACGATGCCACCGTGGCTGAGGCTGACGGGGTGAAAATACACCTTACATACGGGAACAGGGAGAACATCAAGATAACAACACCTGAGGACCTGGCAGTGGCCGGTACGCTGGCCGGAACACTCAGATAATTAAACATATAAAAGATGGAGCAAAAACCGTTGCTTGATTACAAGAAACTTGAAATCAGAAAAGTCAGGAGTGCTGACGAGGAAATAACCGATCTGATAAAGTCAACAATCCTTGGCTCAGAGGGCGGCATGCGCTACATCTTGCTGAACACTGCGGAACGGATCAGGTCGTACGGTGACAGGCTCTCTTTCCTGGCTCTCTACAAGAGAAACAGCCTTAAGGGGGCGATAGGACTATGCAGGCGAATTACATCAAACCGTGGAAACCGGTACCCCTCCGCTTATCTCAGGTATCTCACGGTGCAGAGTGCGTTCCAGGTAGAAAGGGCGCCGGGAAAAGCCGGGAGACGGCTGGCCGGGGCAGGAGACAGCTTCAAGCAGAAGATATTCTCCATTTTCAGAGACCCGCAGCTGACAGCCGGAGATGATGGCAAATCCGGTCCGCATGTGCTTTATGCTTACGTGGAGAGCCGCAATGAGAGATCAAGGAACATAATCAATCAGGTAGGATTTGAATATATCCGCTCCTTCCTGACAGTGGCCTTCAGCAGGTTCAACCCGAAGACTAATCCTTCGGTGGAGAGGCTCACCCCGGAGGAGGAGCCTGCCATGGCAAAACTCCTGGATGAGTTCTACAGCGGTTATTGTTTTTATACCGACGAGTTTTCGTTTTATGATCATAAATATTATGTGCTTCGCCGGAACGGCGAGATAGTGGCGGGCGTGGGAGCCATCCCGGCATGTTACAGGGTGGTGAACGTACCGGGGGTGTGGGGCTGGATGATGATGAAGGTGCTGCACCGTACTCCATATTTCAGGAGACTGTTCCAGCCGGAAGAATTCAGGTACATTATCCTGAATGCTATTTATTGCCGCGATGGCAGCGAAGACCTGCTGCCGGATCTTTTTGAGGCCGTCTGCGCAGAGGAGGGCTACCATACTGCTCTGACATGGCTCGATGATCACTCATGTCTCTATGAGACCCTTCGCACCAACAGGCGAATGGGCACCATCAACAGGCTGCTGAACGCGAAGCCCGGACTGGTGTATGCCCTCTTTTCGGGGCTTGACCCCGCGGAGACCGAGAAGTTCTATGACTCCCCGGCATACATCTCGGGATTTGACTTTTCATAGAGAGCTGCCCCGGCGCTCCGGGTAGCGACATTCTTGTAAAAACCAGTAAAACAATATATTATGAATGTATTTCATTCTTTCTCAATACGGTCGCTATTGGCCGTGGCCCTGTTCATGTTGGTTGGCAGACAGGTTTCTGCCCAGCCCTATATGCCGGACCGGACCTCCGATGATGAGCGGATGCAGTGGTTCGCGGATGCGAAACTCGGAATATTCATCCACTGGGGAATTTATGCCGTCAACGGGATTGACGAGTCGTGGTCATTTTTCAACGGACTCATTGGTCATGATGATTACATGAAGCAGCTTGACGGCTTCACCGCCTCGTCATATGACCCGAACGCCTGGGTCAGGCTGATCAGGGAGAGCGGCGCCCGCTATGCCGTGCTTACCTCAAAGCATCATGACGGGGTGGCCCTCTGGGACACGAAGCTCAGCCGGCTCAATACGGTTGAGAGCACACCGGCAGGCCGTGATCTGGTGAAACCTTTCGTGAAGGAGTTGCGGCGCGCAGGACTGAAGGTAGGACTTTACTATTCACTGCTTGACTGGTCGCACCCAGACTATCCGAACCTTACAAGAACAGTTAAAAGGTATTCTGATGACCCGGAAAGGTGGCAGCGGTTCATGCAGTTCAACAACGGGCAGATGGCCGAGCTGCAGAAGGAGTTCAAGCCTGACCTGTGGTGGTTTGACGGCGACTGGGAGCAGAGCGCCGAGACATGGGATGCAGCGGGTATAAGGAAAACTATCCTGGAACGGAATCCCTCCGCTATTATCAATTCCAGGCTGGCAGGGTATGGTGATTACGGCACTCCCGAGCAGGGACTCCCCTCAAAACGTCCGGCCGACAAATACTGGGAACTCTGCATGACAATGAATGATTCCTGGGGATATCAGGGGAATGACAGGAACTACAAGAGCCCGTCGCAGGTGGTGCGTATCTTTGCCGGTTGCATAGGGATGGGAGGAAACATGCTCCTTGATATCGGCCCGAAGGCCGACGGAACCATCCCGGAAGAACAGGTTGAGGTGCTCAGGGAGATGGGTCGCTGGACCTCCAAACATAAACAGGCAATTTACGGCACCGTGGCCGGCCTGCCTGAAGGCCTTTTCGCAGGGCCCTCCACCATGAGCCGCGACAGCACCATACTCTATCTCTTCTTTCCCGGTAACGGGGGTGGCGAGCTGATGCTCGAAGGGGTGAAGAACCGTATCAACAAGGCTTTCGTGGTAGGCAACGGCACCAACCTCGAGGTGAAGGAATACCTGAGACCATATTGGAGCGACCACGCCGGGGTCTACTTCATCAGGGTGCCTGAAGAGACATTGGATAAGACAATGACCGTGGTTGGCATCTCGCTCAACGGGAAACTTGAAACTGATTAGTACCTGTTGACATGAAAAGCATCTTCCGTTCTGCCATGAGATGGATACGGGCCTGTCTGCCGGCAGTGGTGGTTGCCGCCCTTTTTGCCGGGCCGCTCGTGGCGCAGGATCACGATGAAAGATATATTCCGGAGAGTGATCCGCTGGTGCTCCGGAAACTCGAAGAGTGGCAGGACCTGAAGTTTGGCCTTCTGATGCACTGGGGACCTTACAGCCAGTGGGGGATAGTTGAATCATGGTCGATCTGCGCTGAGGATGAGGGCTGGTGCCGCCGCAAAAACCCTGATTACACAGAGTATAAAAAACAGTATGAAGCCCTGAAGCTCAGCTTTAATCCGATTGCTTTCGATCCGGAGAAATGGGCTGCTGCAGCACGGAATGCCGGAATGAAATACGTGGTTTTCACTACCAAGCATCATGACGGTTTTTCAATGTTTGACACAAAACTGACAGACTACAGGATAACTGACCCGGAGTGCCCGTTCAGCGTTAATCCCCGCGCTAACGTAACGAAGGAGATATTCAGGGCTTTCCGCGAGCAGGGATTATGGACTGGTGCCTACTTCTCGAAGCCTGACTGGCACAGCGAGTACTACTGGTGGCCAAACTTTGCCACGCCTGACCGCCATGTCAACTATAGCATCACTGATTACCCGGAGCGCTGGGAGAAGTTTGTGGAGTTCACCCACGGACAGATTATGGAACTCCTTGGCGGCGATTATGGCACGATTGACATCCTGTGGCTCGACGGCGGCTGGGTCAGGAAAATGACCGATGATGAGGTGCTCAGGTCCAGGATGGCCCAGGGCAACAAGATGACCAGGGTGCAGAGCCAGGATATCCGTATGGATGAGCTGGTGGCCAAAGCGCGGCAGGCGCAGCCGGGACTGATTGTTGTTGACAGGGCTGTGTACGGAAAGAACCAGAATTACCTGACGCCTGAGAACAGGGTGCCTGAGAAGGCGCTGCCATACCCGTGGGAGTCATGCATCATTGCCGGTGGCGGCTGGGCATGGGTGCCCGATCCGAAGTTCATGTCGCCACGCGAGGCTCTTCACCTGCTGGTTGATATCGTCGTAAAGGGCGGCAACCTGTTGCTGAACATAGGTCCTGCCCCTGACGGCACATGGCCCGTGGAGGCTTACTCCCTGCTTGAGGAGATAGGGAGATGGATGAAGGTCAACGGTGAAGCCATTTACGGAACGAGGGCGCTTGCCCCGCATAAGGACGGCAAGAGCTGCATCACCCGGAAAGGCGATGACACCTGGTACCTCTATTATATGGCTGATGAAGGCGAACAGATGCCGGCCGCCATTACGATGAACGGACTCACTCTGCCGGCCGGGGCAAAGGTGTCAGTGCCCGGTTCCGGAGCCGTATGCAGGTGGAAGAACGGGAACGGGTCATTTATCGTTTCTGTACCACAACACGTCAGGAACAGACCCTCGTCTGATTACGTGTGGGTTTTCAGGATTGAGATTTAATTCATCTACCCCATAAAAACGCGCCACACAGACCTTTCTGCAGTGATCTGTGTGGCCTGACAGGGAAATGGGGGGGGGGAAGAACCACCTGTCGTTTGTTAAAAAACCCTAGTTTACCGTAAAATGAAATACGGTGGTAAAGATTGAATAAAATAGCAATCTTTCTGTTTAAAAAGTATTCTATTGTATGAAAGGCAGCTTCTAAAGTACGGACAGGCACCAGCTAAAAATGTAAAAAAAAGTCACTTCATTTTAGAGTTCGAAGAAACGGTTTTTCATGAAATCCGTGAGCATTTTTACCTTGTCACGCGAGATCTCGCACCTGAATTCCTTTTCACCTTTGATAAATACGCAGGACAACTGTTTCATGTCGATGCGTGCAAGATATGACGTGTTGATGATGCATGACCTGCTTGTCCTGAAAAACTGCTTTCCCAGCTGCGCCTCAATGTTTCCGATAAGGGAGGTTACTGTTTCTATTCTTCCGGAAATGAAATGAAAGCTTGAGTAGTTTCCGTCAGCGGTAATATAAACCACCTCATCGGTATCAATGAAAGTCACCCCGGTGACACCGCGGAAGATAAGTATCTTCTCATTATTCGGAAAAGATTGTTGCTGCAGCTGCTCTCTCTTTTTCCGGACGGTCTGGCTGCTGTGCCGGTGGAGAGTCTCGGCCAGCCGCTCAGGGTCAATTGGTTTCAGGAGGTAGTCGAAGGCAGCACAGTCGAACGCTTTGATTGCATACTCATCATGGGCGGTTGTGAAAACAACGTGTGGTGTCAGGGCGGTCAGCCTGTTCATCTCATTGATTATGTCAAATCCTGACATCCCCGGCATTTTAATGTCGAGGAACAGGATGTCAGGTGTATGCAACAGCAACAGATCGATGGCCTCAAAAGGATTTGTAGTTGAGGCAACCACCGTTGCCTCTCCCGTGGCTTCCAGCAGTCCTGTCAGCAGATCGAGGGCCTCTGGTTCGTCCTCGACGATCATTGATCTGATTTTCCGGGAATTCATGCTATAAGGGTTTGGGTTGATTTATCACTACATATCAGCAGTCAGGTCGAGGGAGTAGTTGTACGGGAGGAATACTGTTACCTTTGTGCCTGATGCCCTGCCATTGTCATGCAGGTCAGTCAGGGTGAAGGTAATTTTCTCATTGTTCACTTTGTTCAGGGTCTCAACAATGCCTGCTATATTTTTCAGTCCGGTACCTGGTCCGTGTGTTTGCAGATCAGCGGCAGCAGCCCTGCCGATTCCGTTGTCGAGTATAATCACTTCCATACCAGCCCCGCAGTTGCTGATGCTGATCCTGAGGATACCCTGCTCTTTCTTGTTCTCCAGGCCATGTTTGATTGCATTTTCAACGAATGACTGTATGATCATTTTCGGCACGGGGCTTTTAAGGTTGACATCACTGTCAATATTTACCGTGTATTCGAACCTGTTGCCAAAGCGCAGTTTCTGGAGCTCGCAGTAGCGTGTAACGAACTCAATCTCATCCTCCAGGGGCCTCAGAAGCACGTTGCTGTCAGATATGATGGAACGGAGAAGGTTTGACAGTTTAATGAAATAATTATAGGCTTTCTCCTTTTCACCTTTCATAATGAGTGATCCTACTGAGGTTACGGCATTGAACGTGAAATGCGGGTCAAACTGCCTGATCACGGAGTTTAGCTGCAGCCTGTATGCTTCAGCCTCTCTCCGTGCCGTGGTAACCCTTTTTACCAGTACAGCCTTGCGTATCTGAAACGAAAGGAATACCATCAGCGAGAGGGCCAGCATCATCATTATTGCATTGACGATTTTTGACTGGAAGAATGTTGGCACAATGCTGATTGTCAGTTGGTCAGGTTCCTCAGACAGAACACCGTCAGCGTTTATTGCCTGGACCCTGAAGAGATATTCGCCGGGAGGCAGGTTGGAGTAAACAACTGACCGCTCTGTGGTCTTTTCTGACCAGTTGTCATTAAAACCCACCATCCTGTAGCGATATCTGACACCCTCCGGATTTCTTGTTGATATACCGGTGTAGCTTATTCTGATACGGTTCTGTTTTCCTTTGATCTTCAGGAAGCTGGTTGTGTCATAGAAGAGGGAGGCCTCCAGAGCCGTTTCCCAGGGCGCTTCTTTGCCCTGGACCTCGACTTTGGTGATGTGGTTCATGGGAGGATGTGTGTTCCTGCTGATCTTATCCGGATCAAAACAGATCAGCTTGTCAGAGGTCAGAATCCACCATCGGCCTTCCTTATCCTGCATAATTCCGTTGTCCTGGCAGTCGTTGCCCGGGAATCCCTGGCTCCTGCCTATTATGGAATAATAATCGGGCTGTCCTGAATAATATTTGTTAAGATCGATGATGCAGATATCCATCATGCGTCCGACAATCAGCTTGTGGTTTCCCAGATCACGGATGACACTGGCAGGGAGGTTGACCTCTTCTGGCAGGGCATTGTCAAATACAGGATTGTTCGGATTGCATATATGCAGGCCGTCAGAACCCGCACTCCAGATGTTTCCCATGTGGTCGCAGACCACACCCCATACCATCTCAACCGGGGCTGGCTCTGACCTGAACGGGGTAAATTCTTTTCCGTCGAAGTAAACCATGCCGTGGTGTCCGGCCAGCCAGTAATTGCCCTCGTGATCCCTTGCGACACCCTCCACTATTCCGTGTCCGTACCATGACATCTCCTCATGGATGGTGACCTTGTCTTCTTTGATATGGAAGAGGCCCCGGTCAGTGCCGACAAAAACGCTTTTATCCACGGGGTCTTCCCAGATAATGCAGACCTGGTAATTATTGGGACATAGCTTTGGCACTCTGAACCTTTTGCCATCCCAGATAAGCACACCCTCTCTTGTTGAAAACCATATCTCGCCGTTGCTCAGGGTGGCGCTTCCCCTGTAGAAGGATACCGGTTGACCGAGCAGTGCCTGGTATTCATTTCTTACGTGGAATTTTTCTCCGTCAAAGTATCTCAGTTCACCTTCAACAGAGCCGGTCCATATTCCTTCATGAGGATCAGCTACCACAGCCCAGGTCTCCTCAGGCAATCCGTGTTCCCTTTCATATATCACGAATGCCTGTGACATAAGCCTGTAGATACTGGTCTCCGTGCCTGCCCAGATTGTCCCTTCCCGGTCCTCATAGTACAATGCCAGGTTTCCGGTTTCCCAATAGAATGGTTCTATGGTAAGGAAGTCGGGGTCTGACATATACTTGTACCTGATCTGGCCATCGGTCATGGTAATTTTTTGGACATTACTTTCATTGAGCGATATCAGCTGACCCCTGTCATAGGCGAAGGCTTCGTGGTCATCATTTATCAGATAGATGACCGTGTCACGTGGATTGGTTGCTGCTACTGCAAAGCTTGTATTTTGGAGTAGCGGATGGCGGGAGGCGAAATCGGAGTAGCTGCCATTTTCAAAAAGGAGGATTATATGGTTCTCATAGTCAATTGAAGCTGACAGGAAGAATGAATTGGTGTCACGTCCGACAGCCACCATTTTGAGCTGTTTGACCCTGCATGAATCAGGGAAGGGGTAACTTTCGAAGTTTATCCCGTTGAAGCGTGCCATCCCGTTCGCGGTTATGGCCCAGATTATTCCCCCTTTGTCTTCAATCACCTTGGTTATAAGGTTTGACGGTAATCCGTCCTTGCGCAGGTATGAGTTGAAGGTATGGCCGTCGAACCTTGCCAGGCCGTTTCTGGTGGGTATCCAGAGGTAGCCCCTGCTGTCCTGCATCACGGAGGTCGACTGTGTCTGCGGGAGGCCATCGTCAGAGGTATATTCCAGGAAGGGGTAAGTTTGGGAGTGGAGGGAGAGGCCTGTTATTAAAAGCAGAATTACAAGCAACAGGGCGGATAGCAGTACATGTGCTGATACTGGTCCATGCACCGGCACTGGTGCATGAATTGGCGACAATACATTCACCGGCACCGTTGTCGGGCGCTTAACCTCTCGTACTCTGTTATCCGGCTTCATTATCAGTCTTCTGCATATAAATATACCTAATTATTAAGAAATAAAGCAAGCGGACAATCATTGTTTGAGTTGCAGATTGGGGTCCTGACTTGTGACAATTAGTGCGGTAGAAGATTCCACTTTTTTATCAATGGAGCTAAGTTACTTTTCATAAGCTCAGTAGCGGGTGAAGTAAATTTGAAGGTTTCTCCGGTTACATTATCACGTATGTGAGACTCAGTAATGTTCCATACCAGCAGCCTGATATGTAATAGTCAGTACTTGATCTGACACCAGGTATTTTTATTCACCATTTACCTTAAACATGGTGCCTGTCATTCTTTTACCTTTATTTGTCCAGGTACACTAGACCATCACAGTTTTGGTTATTGAAACTTTTGTTGTGAATTCTTCGTTAGTCAGATGAGAAGAATCATTTGAAAAATGGAATTAGTCACATAAAGTGACAGAGTATGAATTAAAAATTTAAAAGATGAACAAATTGAAATTAGGATTGATGGTTATCTTGTCTGTATGCATGATTGTTGGCATGGAGAGTTGTAAAAGGTGTAAAGGAGAAGATCCCGGCGCCAGGGTTGTTAATAATGGAACCAGTGTGGCCAGTGTGCAGATTAAAACGTCCGGGGGGTTCACGGTAAATATCAATAATGTTGATCCAGGCACTGCTTCACCTTATAGCAACTATGCCCCGGGAGAGATTACATTTACAATTACAGTTGACAGCAAGGAATATGTGAAGACAGTTCAAATGGACCAATGTTATAATTATGACATTGTCATTGACAAGGATAATAATATAACATCAACGTCAATAGAAAGAACAAGATAAGACAACAGAGAGCCTGCCCTGTGGTGGCTTGCCAGGAGGAATAAACCAAAAAGAGGGTGTCTCAAAAGGGGCACCCTCTTTTATTCTTTTCTCCGTAAGGCGTACTGGAATCATACCAGTGACCTCCTGCCTTTCAGGCATTAATCTCTCTTCTTCTTTCACTCTATTTCTTCCAAAACTCTGATATTGCTAAAAATAAGGTGATTAGAACATGAATTATATGATCCTGAAAGGTTGCAAAAGGAATTTTGTTTAACTTGTAGCGTAGTTTGAATGTAAAAAGTCAGTCAGCAGTAATATTCACTGCAAGTGGCAGGCGGATAACACAATCTACAGTGTGACCACCGAAGCATTGCTGCAATAAGGGTCACAAGAAACTGGCTTTCGTACGTCAGCTGCCAGAATTGATATAAACACAATGGAAAAGTGTTATTTGTCTTATAAAACCAAATTTGTTATTACGATACTCACAGTAAGTATGGCATTTTTATTTACATCGTGCTATTCCAATTATTTGACAATTGATTATGAAGTCCATTGGGGCGCTGTTTGGAACGATAAACATACGAAAGTGGCTTTTGTAGCATCAAAAAGAGCCTACCGTAATGCAGAGGGTATTGCCGCTTTCCCCGATGGGGGAAGATCCCTGTATTTATTGGAGGATGTTGGACTTTATGTTTTTGATTACGAAAACAAATTACTCGATGAGCTGATTACCTTTAGTGACTTAACCAGCTGGCTGGGCACTTATAGGTCAGGGTGGCATGTAACATTGGCACTGACTGATACCATGGTTTATTACCTCCTGTCACCGGTTCCGGGCTGGGACTGGCAAACAGAACAAGCCCGAACTCCCGAAAACTTGCAGTATATAACATCATTGAAAGAAAGATATCAGCAGGCTTATGCATTTGATATGTATGCCCAAAACAATAAGATTGTTGATTCCACGGCGTTCAATAAGCTTATCATCAAATCAGAAAAATGCGATCTGACTTCGCTATATAATCAACTTGAGAAAATTCCTTTGACGGATTGGGACCTGAAACCCGCTGAAATATTTCCTAAATCTGACGAGGAGTATATTGAAGAAACGATTTACCTGCGAAATCCGTCAGCCAAAACCCGACGGGCTGTAGTAGAGCAAATAATAGCAAAAAAGAGTAAAGCTGAGATTGAGTCGTTAATCAAAAAAATGGATAATTATAAACATAGTCTTGAAGGATCTGAGAAGATCATGTACGAACTGAAATCAAAAGATACCTATGAACAGATTAAAGCATTGTTGTAAAGTAGCCTGCCTTATTGTAATTACTATTTGTTTTGCAAGTAACGGATGGGCACAATCGGAAAGTGAATGGGAAGATTTTTATTTTAAAGTCTGTGATTACGATTATGAAGATATGCCCATTGATCCATACCCTGAATCAAACATATTTGATGGTGATATTAAAACCTGCTGGGTATGTGGCTCATATAAAGAAAATAACCCTGAAAGTGTGCATTTAAAGATGCCCCATGGCGCTAAGGTATATGTTGGTATTTTTACCGGATACGGAAAGAGCCAGGCGCTGTTTTATCAAAATGCCCGCCCCAAAAAAATACGATTATCGGTTTATGCAACTGTTCATCCCGAAGGACATGTTTCTGAAATTGCCGATGGATACAAAGGGCTTAAATTCCCGCGCGAACAAATTGTAACTTTGGCTGATAGTTTTGGTATTCAAAAATTTGAATTAGATTTTTCGCGAAAAGAACTGAATGAATTCAGCAAGGAGGTATATCGGCAGGCACGGTCATATTTTGAGTCACCCATACTCGATTCCTGTTTTTTTGTAAAAATCGATATATTAGAATCATTGCCGGGGACTAAATATGATGACATCTGTATCTCGGAACTCTACTTAACCGGAGAAAAGTGCACACTAAATAGCTCAACTCCATTGACACCAATAAAAAATGTTTATACAAACCAGGCCGAAAACAGCATTTTAATAGATGACGATCAAAACCAGGGTATAGTAATTTATCACGATTCACTGTCGGTTTTACAAATCATCGAAGTATCAGCCAATAATAAATGGGCCATTGTAATATCGATGCCGGCTGAGGTTGGAGAGGGAAGGGTTGAAACACTTTATCAGCTCGTAAACATACCTGACCGGAAAATTGTCAATAATGAGATAGAAGAATGCACTGGTAATTACCTGTCGGGCAACGAATTAGCTTTTACAACCAATGCCAGTGGGCAGCTAATGTTAACATACAGGGCTAATGATGACGAATATTACAGCATCGTGCTAAAATGAAAACGATTGTAATACGTATTACATATTAAAACTAATTTTACTGCTTTTGCAGCTCTGCCCCGTACCAGGTTTTGTAACGGCAGAATGCGCCGTCATCCACAATCTACAATAATTTCATACATCTGTGCGTTAAGTATTAAGCACGCAGCTGTTTACAACTCTATCGTAAACAAACTGTGAATGGCATGTTGAATATGTATGAACTTAAAAAAATATTACTTCAAGAAACTTCAAGTCTCCTAAAAACTGACCCTGATTGTATTTCCAGAAATCATAATAATGAATTCACATTTGTTTAATTAAATTTTTTGTCATGAAAAATCAAAGAAACACTTGTCTTGAGAAGTTCAAAAATCAGTTGTCATTATTGGCAATTTTATTTTTGGCACTACCATTTATTGTGGTTTCCTGTGATGCTATTGAAGATATTGATCCTATAGCCACAGCTGATGAGTATGAGCCTAACAATCAACTGGCTGAAGCATACGCGATTGCTCTGGACACTAAGTACAACGCTAAGATTAGTGAAGTGACAGATGATGATTGGTATAAGATTACGCCTTCACATGGCAGTAATACTTATGATAAGGTGCAGATTAGCGTAACCAATGTATCTGCTGATTTATTTATTCACCTGGAGCTTTACGGTAATGATGGCAAAAGCCTTGCAACACATGGCGCTACAACAAAAGGACAGAGTCTGATTTATACGGTTGCCACACCCGGGATTGCTTTTTATATTCGCCTTAGTGGTTGGGACGGGTATGTAAATGACCATCAATCACGTGGCAGTTACTCCTTTACTGTTTCCAATATGGATGCCAACGATGAGTATGCACCAAACCATACTATTGAAACGGCGAAACCTCTTGCATTCGGGAACTCCTACAACGGGGTAATTGTATCGAAAGCTGAAGATGATTATTATAAATTTGAGAATCCTAAACCCGGCACATGGAATTCCTATACATTTAATTTAACCAATGTATCCGAAGACTTAAAAGTAAGAATTCGCATTTACGGAGCCGACAAGTCAGAATTGTGTTCCAAAGGAGCTGGTACTGCAGGAGCAGATCTTTCATACACCTTTGTTTCCAAGGAGAATGTGTTTTATCTGCAAGTACTGGGTTGGGATGGGTATATCAATGACCACTGCTCAAGTGGTAGTTATACATTGACTCCGGTGAATAACGGAAATGATGACTATGAGCCAGATGACACATTTGATGATGCAAGGCCAATCACTTCATACCCAACCGGTGACCTGACAGGTACAATTTTAGCAGATGCTGTCAATGATAATGGTGGAGATTATGAATTCTTCAAAGTCTCGATAGCTAATAATAAAAAAGTATCATGGTCGGTTAAACCGGTAGCTGCAAATACGGAACTGCATTTTCATGTTTACGAAGCAAACAGAGAATATAAAGGATATGCAGATGGTGCAGACGGTCAGACAATAACTGGTTCAATGAATAATAAAACCGGAGTGAATTCCTATTTCTATATTAAACTCGGTGCTTATGTTGGCGATAACGGCAACTATACCATTTCTTTTACTGAAACTGATGCGGATTAATAATTAATTTAAAATAGTTGTCATGAAAAGACTCGTAATTATTTCAACTTTAATCTTTATTGCTACTATTACTGCCTTTTCCCAGGCAGAGAATGTAGCTAAAGAGGTGTTAAACGCATACAAAAACAAGGATGTTGAATTGCTCAAAAAGAACGCCTCCGGAATTCTGAAAATGGCAATCACGAAAGCTTATTTCGATGATAAGAGCATTCAGGAAGATGCCAGGACAGTCGATAGATGGGATGGCACTATAAAAGAGGTGCGCTATGCAAGCGATAATATAATGGGCCGAAAAACAGTTATGGCTACAGCATATTACGCTGACGGGGGGAAAGACCAGATTTATGCTGTCCTTTTATCAAGCATGGATAACGGGAAAAATTGGGTTATGGTAGGAAGTGGCCTGGTTAGTTTAGAAAAGAAAGAATTTGAACAGTTAAGCAAAACCATTCCTGCCGATGGGGCGAAAAAGGGATTTAGCGTCAATTGGCCGAAAAAGGAATCAAAGGCCGATAAGGCAATAGAAGAATCAGAAACAGAGTCAAATCTCTCAGTCGAGCTGGCCAATGGTGATACCTTTGATAAGATAAGTGAAGCAAAATTGGTGGAATGTATCAACAGCCTTGATGATGATAATTTCTTTATAATTCTGAATAACAAGGAAAACTTTATTCAAGCCGCCTTTTCTGATGGTAATTTTGTTGTTGAATATAAAGAAGATGGGCAACAATTTGCTGCAGAAAAGGTGCTCACAAAAGAAGAGACCATCCAATTATTTAAAGATTATTATCAGGGAAAAGATAACTGGAAAACAGAAATTGTCTGGAAAATAATGGAGTAGACTTTTAATTGGTCAATCCTTAAAATCATCAACTGTTTTTGACCATATTACCCAAAAAAGGGTGTCTCAAAAGAGGCACCCTTTTTAATACTTTCTCCGTGGGGCGTACTGGAATCGAACCAGTGACCTCTTGCCTGTCAAGCAAGCGCTCTAAACCAACTGAGCTAACGTCCCGTTATGCCTTCCGCCGGCAGGCGGCTATCTATAACCAGCTGAGCCGCCGGCCCGGGCGGGAACAAAGATAAACAAAATTTGAGTTCTGCAATTACTCGATCATCACGGGCGTGTTGAACGAGAAGAGGAACGACGATCCCTTGCCGGGCTGCGACTCAACCCAGATGCGTCCCTTCATCAGCTCGGCAAGACGCTTGCAGATGGCCAGACCCAATCCTGCACCCTGCACCTTAGGGGTATCCTTATTCCAGTACTGTACAAACGGCTGGAAAATATCATCAAGCCTGTCAAGCCTTATCCCCTGGCCGTTGTCAATGACGAAATAGACAATAGAGTAACGATTATCACTCCGGGAGATTCTGTAACCATATTTTATCTCGCCCTGATCAGTGAATTTGATGGCATTGCTGATAAGGTTGCTGAAGATCTGACTCAGGCGCAGTTCGTCAATGTATTGATAAACAGCGGTCTTCGTCTTGTCAACAACAGGTACAAGCCTTAGATCCTTCTTTCCCGAAGCCTCCAGTTCATGATTGAAAGAGGAGACCATTGAGTTGACAAACCCGTTTATCTCAATATTGGTGTACTTGATCTCCATGGTGTTGCTTTCGATGCGTGACATGTCAATCATGTCATTGATGAGCCGCAGAAGCCTCTGGGAGTTGATCTCGATGAGCCTCACCATCTCCTCCTTCTCCTTTTCGGTAGTGTCAAGCGAAGTAAGGATGTTGAGGAACCCCAGCATCGCATTGAGAGGTGTACGTATCTCGTGGCTGAAGTTGGCAAGGAATGTTGTCTTGAGCCTGTCGGACTCCTCGGCCTGTCGACGTGCGGCAATGAGGTCGTCCATTATTTTCTGTGTCTCGGTGATGTCCTGGCAGGTGCCATAACGATAGAGCAGACGTCCGTTTTCGTCATATTTGACGTTTGAGTTGACGGCAATGGCCTTCACATGCCCGTTAGGAGTTATAATTCTGTAGGTGAGAGAATAAGACTCCTTCTTTTTTTCGAGGGCATCCTCCAGTGCATTTATAAAGTATGATCTGTCCTCCGGGTGAGTGTAGGCTACAATGTCATGGTAAGTGAGCGAGTGACCTGAAAGTTCGTCGTTATAAATCCTCGATATTTCTTCCGACCCTATATACCTGTTTGTCTCCGGACGGTATTCCCACCATCCGAACCGGCCTATCCGCTGTGCTTCCCTGAGGCGTTCCTCATTCAGCTCAAGGGCCCGGCGTATCCGGTACTCTTCGGTAACATCGCTGATAAGGCTTATCCGGAATTTTTCCAGGAAACTTGTCTGCACCTTGATGGTAATGATTTTACCATCCTTGCGCCTTGCCGGCATGATCAGTGATTCTTCGGTTTTCTCACCCGAGCGGGTCGGTTCTTCACAGGTTTCTGTTGAGAGTTCAAGCGGAGTCATCTTCCGAAACTCATCTTCGGTGTATCCGAACAGCTCAGATGCCGCCCTGTTTGCCTTGATAAAATGGTTTGTAGCGTTATCAACAAGCATAATTGCATATCCCGCCCTGTCAAAAACCTGCCTGTAACGGTTGAAGGCAGTTCCCACGAGGATACGTTTAAAGAAATTCCCGAATGAAAGTGTGGTCACCTTTCCTTAAAGTTGGCTTGTTATGCGATGGTAAAAATAGTTCTTTTTCCGGATTTGCCGTCAAAATGTTCCGATGCAGTAAAACTTGCGTGAAACGGTCATCCCTTCATTGTCCACGGCTGTTATGAGATGCTCGCCCTCACCTACCCTGATCTCTGTCTGGTGAATATGCCTTGTCATCCCGATATATTTATTGTCAAGATGCCAGTAAACGGTTGCGTTCCGCCTGCGGTGGGCAATTTCCGGCAGCATTGACATGAGTTGTCCCTGGAGGCTGCGGGGGATGAAAATGCGCGCATCGCGCGAAGGGTAGATAAACTCCATCGAGGGCAGCTGCATATCATCAGAACACCCTTTGCGAAAGGGTGGAAGCGTACGGTATGACGGATTACGCATGCGATAGTAATACTCCATTGCCGGCGGAAGGACGAACCATGACCGGGCAACCATCTCTCCCGGTGCGGCACAGGAACTGTTGACCCGCCATGTCTCTGACTGATCGAGGCTGACAATTGTATGATACGGGCAAGCTTCGCTGCGAAGTCCTGCCTCAGGAACCCACTCAAACCTCCTCTCAGTGCAGTCGGGACCAGCCCTGTATCCGCTTGCGGCACATACCTCGACGAGGGTCATTCCCTCATCAGGTCTCGCGAACCAGGATGATGACGGTGGGAGGAGCCTTATGATGTCAAAGAGGAGGGGTGCTGCCGAGGCGATACCCGACAATCCGGGACGACCCTCGCCGTCAGCATTGCCCACCCACACCGCGATGACATGCCGGGGTGTTGTGCCTATGGCCCACGCATCGCGATAGCCGAAGCTGGTACCGGTTTTCCATGCCACCTCCGGCGCACTGCCGAAGTATTGCCACCCGGTCTCTGTCTCGGGCCTGTTGACCCGCCGAAGGGCTTCATAGGTCAGCCAGATGGATGCAGGAGTTAGAGGGGTGTTTGCAAGTTGCTGTTCTGATGCGTTGTGCCGGGGTGGATTCTGACCATTAAGGGCAGAGTCAGATTCATGAATTGCTGGTTGTTTTCCGGTACTTCTTATACGGGACTGATCTTGTTTCCGAAGAACAAGGTCAGATTCATGAACTCCACGTTGTGATCTGGCACTTTGTACACTGGATTCAGCCTGTGACACCGGAGCAGACTCAATCTGCCGACCGCTCGCAACCGGCTGCTGACTTTCTTGCAATACGTGCGCCATTGCCGTATATGCTGATGCCAGCTCCAGCAACGTGGCCTCGCCGCCGCCGAGTATGAGGGAGAGGCCGTAGTGGGAGGCGGGTTTGGTGAAGGTGGTGAAGCCCATCTGGTGCAGGAGGAG
>WXFE01000071.1 GCA_009881065.1 Bacteroidales bacterium
ACTGCCTCTATCTGCGAATCAACAGATATCTTTTCAAGCGCTGATGCAAGTGCAAGAGGATTTTTGGTCATCATTGCCGAACCGGCATCTGCCATGTATTCGCGCTGACGCGAAATGGCAAACCGGAAGATCGACGAGAGGAAGTACCCGATAGCGGCAAGCAAAAGGGCAACAATTACCACCCTGCCGTCTTTTTTGTTGCTGCCTCCGCTGAAGCGAACCGAACGGACCAGTGCCTCGGTAAGAAAAGCAAAGATTCCGACGAAAATTATGGAAACGATCAGGAGCCTGACATCGCGGTTGCGGATATGAGTCAGCTCATGGGCAATCACGGCTTCAAGCTCGGCATCATCAAGTTTGTCGATAATCCCCCGTGATAAGGAGACGGTAAAAGTAGAGGTGTTAATTCCGCTGGCGAAGGCATTAAGCGAGTCATCATCGATTATATTGACCTTTGGCATTGGCATGCCGCCGGCAATGCACAGGTTCTCAACCAGGTTGTAAATCCTCTTATTCTCCTTCCTGCTGAGGGGTCTGGAGCCGGTTGCCCTTTCGATCATCCCCGTATGGGAGAACCATGCAATGACAAACCACACTCCAACGCCTGCAAGCACCCATGGCAATGAGGTGAGAAAGAGCTGGTTGGCCCGTTCAATCCTGTACTCATTCAGGGGCTGTACAAGGAAAACAAAGAGCCACACCAACCCCAGTATGACAACGGGAAAGAGAATGAGCAAAATGACAGATTTGAAGTTATTCCTCCAGATCTGACTGTTAAGCCCGATGTACTTCATTCCGGTCAGAAGTTCAGCCTGGGAGTCTCCTCTGCCTGTGCCCTGTTCTCAGCAAGATCATACATTGCTTCGCGTTTGAAGCCGAACATCCCTGCAATAAGGTTTGACGGGAATAGCTCAACGGCATTGTTCAGTTCCTTCGTGGCGGAGTTGAAGAACCGGCGTGCTGCAGCAAGCTTATTCTCAATGTCAGATATTTCCTCCTGCAACTGCATGAAACTGGTGCTTGCCTTCAGCTCCGGGTAAGCCTCCACGGCAATCCTCAGTCCCTGCAGGGCTGAAGAGAGTTTGCCATCAGCTGCAATCTTCTCATCAATTCCCTTTGCCTCCATAGCACCGGCACGGGCTTTGGTGATCTCGACAAGCACAGTGCTTTCGTGTTTCATATAAGCCTTCACCGCTTCAACCAGCTGCGGTATCAGGTCAAGCCTCTGCTTCAGCTGTACATCGATATCAGCAAAGGCGTTTTCCCTGTTGTTCCTGAGGCGTACGAGGCGGTTGTAGAGGCTCACTGCCAGGAGGGCCAGAACCGCAATGATAATCAACAATGCATAGAACATTTCAATGGTTTTTATTTGTCCGTAAAAATAACACATTAATACCTCTTTTGACAGGTTTTCAGAGATGTGCCTGTACTTATTTTAAGCCTCTCCGTGTCGCGTAGTACCACTTGTCAGGCTAACTACCCGGGTCTTCAGAAGATAAACTCATGTTACATGCTCCCCGTATTCCATTCCATGAAGAACCGTTCGAGGTACCTGACCATGTAATCATGTCTCTCTTCAGCAAGCCTGCGGCCCGTGGGAGTATTCATAAGGTCTTTCAGGAGCAGGAGTTTGTCATAGAAGTGATGAATGGTCGACGCCGATTTTGAACCGGTTCCGGCCAGCAGGGGCGGGTCAGCTATGCTTATGCGGGGATCATATATTTCATTCCCACTGAACCCCCCGTAACTGAATGCCCTGGCAATGCCGATAGCTCCAATGGCGTCGAGCCTGTCAGCATCCTGAACTATCCGGAACTCTATGCCTGCGCTGTCAGGTCTTCTGCCTTTTGAGAATGAGATATTCTCATTGATTCTGACAACTTCATCTGTTACCTTGCTGTCTACGCCAAGGCGCTCCAGCAGCCTTCGTATCTCTGCAGGCCCGTCGTGAGCCCTGAACTTATGGTCGCCCACATCGTGCAAAAGAGCGCCCAGTTCTACTGTCAGCCTCTCTCCACGGCCCTCACTTTCACGGATATGCAGGGCCATTCTGACAACCCTTTCGATGTGAGACCATCCGTGGCCGCTTTCATGCTCCAGCATAGCCTCCTTCACGAAGCTGATTACCTCACCGATGACTGACTTCTCATCTTTCATAAGCAACAAAATAATTAGTGACTCAAAATATTGATAATTTTGCCACGCTGACCAAATCTCACAAACAAGATATGAACAGCGCAGAGATTATCACGATAGGCGATGAATTGCTGATAGGACAGACCGTTGACACCAACTCGGCATGGATGGGCATGCAGCTCAGTATGAGGGGTATACAGGTTAACCGGATTGTCTCGATCTCTGACAGGAGGGAAGAGATCATTGCAGCTCTCGATGAGTCGCTGCGCAGGGTGCCGCTTGTTCTGATTACGGGAGGACTCGGGCCTACCAGTGATGATATCACGAAAGAGACACTGGCAGAGTATTTCGGGACGAAGCTGGTAATGAGCCAGGAAGTTCTTGATGAAGTCACCAACAGGATCACGCGGAGGAACCTGGAGATGAATGAGAACAACAGGCGTCAGGCAATGGTGCCTGAGAGCTGCAGGGTACTTGCGAACCACGCGGGCACGGCTCCGGCCATGCTGTTTGAAAAGGAGGGAAGGATCATTGTGTCAATGCCCGGGGTGCCCTCGGAGATGAAGCACATCATGCATGAACATGTTCTGCCGATGATATCTTCCATGACTGGCGGTCATACCATCATTCACAGGAACATAATGACTTTCGGCACTTTCGAGGCGAAGCTCGCCGAGAGGCTGGAGGGTTTTGAAAAGGAACTGCCTGCCATGGTGAAGCTTGCTTACCTGCCTTCACACGGTGTCATCAAGCTCCGGCTGACCGGCAGCGGAGATGACCCTGAACTGGTGCGCAGGACGGAGGAGGAGCAGGTGCGGAAACTATACTCCATCATACCTGATGTTATCTACGGTGAAGATGAAATAACGCTTGAGGAGATTGTAGGCAAGTTATTGCTTGACAATAATCAGACAGTATCAACTGCTGAGAGCTGTACCGGCGGGAAGATTGCTTCGATGATCACCTCAGTGCCCGGCAGTTCTGCCTGGTACAGGGGATCAGTGGTAGCTTATGACAACAACATCAAGGCCGGGGTGCTGGGGATAGACCCTGGCATTATTAGCAGGTACGGTGCGGTAAGTGAGGAGACGGTGAGGGCCATGGCTGAGCGTATGCGGTCAATAGCAGAAACTGACTATGCTGTTGCAGTGACGGGTATAGCCGGACCCACCGGAGGGACTCCTGAAAAACCTGTCGGGACCGTCTGGATTGCAGTCGCCTCAGCAGCAGGCGTAGTAGCTGAGAAACACCTGTTTGCAGATGACAGGCAGATCAACATTTTCAGGTCTGCAACCAACGCCCTCAACCTGCTCAGAAAGCATATAATCAGCAGGTAACCCTCGTGAAAGCGGCTCTGCCGGAAAAAAATGCATAATAAATTTGGTTAATAGAATAAATATCACGAATTTTGCGAACCGATTTTTGGAGTTTTCAGAACAAGTAAAAAGGATAGTAATGTCAAAGGTTTGTCAGGTCACCGGGAAGAGAGCGATGGTTGGAAACAATGTTTCCCACTCGAAGAGGAGGACCAAGAGAAAATTTATGGTCAACCTGTTCAAAAAGAGGTATTTCCTTGCCGAGGAGAACAGGTGGATCACCCTTAAGGTATCAGCCGCAGGAATGAGGAAAATCAACAAGAACGGACTTTCATCGGTGCTTAAGGAAGCAAAGGAAAAAGGTTACATTATCAACTAAATTAAACCGGAAAAGAGATGGCTAAGAAGACCAAAGGCAACAGGGTGCAGGTTATCCTTGAATGCACTGAGCACAAGGAATCCGGGCAGCCGGGCACCTCAAGGTATATTACAACCAAAAACCGTAAGAACACTCCTGACCGTATTGAGAGAAGGAAATACAATCCCATCCTCAAGAAGGTCACAGTTCACAGGGAGATTAAATAATTCAGTGAGATATGGCAAAGAAAGCTGTTGCAACACTTAAGGCAGGAACCGGCAAAGCATTCACCAAGTGCATCAAGGTGGTGAAATCAGAGAAGACCGGCGCATATCAGTTCAAGGAAGAAGTAGTTAATAACGAAAATATTAATGACTTTTTCACCAGGAAGTAAGATCAGTTTTTTCTGATCAGTTATACAGGGAGACGCCGGTAAGTGCGTCTCTTTTTTTACATTTGGGGTATTAACAGCAGAAGAATGGCATTGTTCGGATTGTTTAAAAAGGAAGAGAAGGAGATACTTGACCGTGGCCTGAGCAAGACACGTGACAGTGTCTTTTCGAAGCTCACCAGGGCTGTGGCCGGCAAATCGAAAATTGACGATGAGGTTCTTGACAACCTTGAGGAGGTACTGGTCACTTCCGATGTGGGGGTGGAGACAACCCTCCGTATAATTGACAGGGTTTCAAAGCGCGTTGCACGTGACAAGTACCTGAACACCACTGAACTCAATGCCATCCTGCGGGAAGAGATTGCCAATCTGCTCGAAGAGAACAAGGTGACGCATGATGTATCCTCAGGATTTGATGCACCTCTGCCGGCAAAGCCATACGTGATCCTCGTTGTTGGCGTCAACGGTGTGGGCAAGACCACAACCATCGCCAAACTGGCATACAATTTCAGGAAAGCGGGACGCAGTGTGCTTCTCGGGGCAGCCGACACTTTCCGTGCTGCCGCAATAGAACAGCTTAAAATATGGGCAGAGCGTGCCGGAGTGCCGATGGTGAGCCAGCAGATGGGAGCCGACCCTGCTTCAGTGGCCTATGATACCCTGAAGTCGGCAGTGGCTTCAGAAACTGATATAGTGCTGATTGATACTGCCGGACGTCTTCACAACAAGATTGGACTGATGAACGAGCTGTCGAAGATACGGAGGGTGATGGAGAAGGTGATACCCTTCGCACCTCATGAAGTGTTGCTCGTCCTTGACGGATCAACAGGTCAGAATGCTTTTGAGCAGGCCAGGCAGTTCACTGCTGCCACCGAAGTCAATGCACTGGCAATCACCAAGCTGGATGGCACTGCAAAAGGCGGGGTGGTGATTGGGATTTCAGACCAGTTCAGAATACCGGTCAAATACATCGGGGTGGGTGAGAAGATGGATGACCTGAGAATCTTCAACCGCTATGCCTTTGTCGATTCACTCTTCAGCGACCGCACCTGATGAAACGTAACAGGGTCAATATTGTCACCCTGGGCTGCTCAAAGAATACCGTTGACTCACAGAAACTGATGCGCCAGCTTGCGGCTGGCGGATACAGTGTCACAGCCGGGTCAGCCGATCCTGCCGACATTGTGATCATCAATACATGCGGGTTCATCAATGATGCAAAGGAAGAGAGTGTGGATACCATCATCAGGTATGCCGAAGCCATCCGCAGGGAGGGCCATGGCAGGCTGTTCGTGATGGGATGCCTGGTGGAGAGGTACCGGAATGAGTTGCAACATGAGCTTCCTGAGGTGGACGGGTGGTTCGGGGTGAACAGGCCGCAGGAGATTATCTCACGACTGGGCCTCGCTTACAGGGAGGAGCTGACGGGTGAAAGAGTTATTACCGGACCCGCACATTACGCATACCTCAAGGTGTCAGAAGGGTGTGAACGAACCTGCGCCTTCTGTGCAATACCCGACATACGCGGGAGATACATCTCGGCCCCGCTGGAAAAACTGGTGGAGGAGGCACGCCTGCTTGCATCACAAGGTGTTAAGGAACTGATACTTATTGCTCAGGACCTGACTCTGTATGGCACTGACCTGTATGGCAGGCAGATGCTTCCCGGACTTGTCCGGAGGCTGGCTGAGATTGACTCTCTTGAATGGATCAGGCTGCACTATCTCTACCCTGCAGGCTTCCCGATGGAGATACTTGAGATCATGCAGGAGAATCCGAAGATTTGCAGGTATATTGATATCCCTGTCCAGCATATTTCCGACAAGGTTCTGAAGATGATGCGCCGCGAGCATGACAGTGCGGGAACGAAGAGGCTGCTGGCTGATATCCGCCGGATATTGCCTGACGCAGCGGTGCGCACCACCGTGATTGCCGGTCATCCCGGCGAAACGGAGAAAGAATACAGGGAGCTGCTTGAATTCATCGGTGAGTACAGGTTTGACAGGCTCGGTGCATTCCGTTACTCGCATGAGGAGAACACTCACGGAGCGCTGAATTATAAGGACACAATCCCCGAAAGGACGAAGGAGAGGAGGGTGGCCGGCATAATGAAGCTGCAGCAGGAGATATCGGCTGCACGGAATGCCTCCATGACCGGGAAG
>WXFE01000072.1 GCA_009881065.1 Bacteroidales bacterium
GCTTATCCCTTCACCTGATTGCCTTCAGGAAGCTCACCGTCGTTCTTTTTTCCGCCAACCCTGAAGGTCAGCTCCTCCTTACCCTTTGAATAACCGACGCTGATAACTTCGCCCTCGGCCACGGCAGTTTTGATAATAACCTCAGCCAGAGGATCTTCCAGATATTTCTGAATAGCCCGGTTCAGCGGCCTTGCGCCATACTGGACGTCAAAACCACGGTCCGCAATGAAATCGCGTGCCTGCGGACTCAGCTTTATCCTGTATCCCAGGGCTGATACCCTGTCGAAAAGTCCCTTGAGTTCTATATCGATAATCTTGTCAATATCCGCCCTGGTCAGCTGATTGAATATGATGACATCGTCAATCCTGTTCAGGAACTCGGGAGCGAAAGTCTTTTGCAGCGCTTTCTGCAGGATGCTCTTGTTATGCTCATTGCGGGAGGTTCGCTTTGCCGCAGTATCAAACCCGACACCTGAGCCAAATTCAGTAAGCTGACGGGTACCTATGTTCGAAGTCATTATCACGATGGCATTGCGAAAATCGACCCTTCGTCCAAGGCTGTCAGTAAGCTGACCCTCGTCGAGCACCTGCAGCAGGATGTGAAACACATCCGGGTGCGCTTTCTCTATCTCATCAAGCAGCACAACCGAGTACGGCTTTCGCCTCACCTTTTCAGTCAGCTGGCCACCCTCTTCGTAACCTACATATCCGGGAGGCGCACCAACAAGGCGTGACACCGAAAACTTCTCCATATACTCGCTCATGTCAACCCTTATCAGGTTATCAGCGGAATCAAAGAGGAACTTTGCAAGCACCTTTGCAAGCTGTGTCTTTCCCACCCCGGTAGGACCAAGGAAAATAAACGTGCCTATCGGCTTGTTCGGGTCCTTCAGTCCGGCCCTGTTGCGCTGGATTGATTTGACTATCCTCGCAATGGCTTCATCCTGTCCCACGATGCTGGTCTTCAACTCTTCGGCCATCTGAAGCAGGCGTGTCCCTTCCGTCTGTGCTATCCTCTGCACGGGCACACCGGTCATCATTGCAACCACCTCGGCAACCTTTTCTTCATCAACCACTTCGCGGTTCAGCGCAAGTTCCTTTTCCCACCGCTTTTTCTCTGCCTCTATCAGGTCAAGGATATCACGTTCCTTATCGCGAAAGCTGGCGGCACGTTCATAATTCTGGTTCCTGACGGCGTTGCTCTTTTCCTTTTTGGTATCCTCGAGCTGCTTCTCAAGAGCAAGAATCTTATCCGGGACAATAATATTTGAGATATGGACCCTCGAACCAGATTCATCAAGTGCATCTATTGCCTTGTCAGGCAGGTTCCTGTCACTGATGTATCTGTTGGTGAGGCGAACGCAGGCTTCTATTGCCCCGGGTGTGTAGGAGACATTGTGGTGCTCTTCGTAGCGTTCCTTAATGTTATTGAGGATTTCTATTGTCTCTTCGATTGTTGTGGGGTCAACGAGCACCTTCTGGAAACGGCGTTCCAGTGCGCCATCCTTCTCGATATGCTGGCGGTACTCGTCAAGGGTTGTAGCGCCAATGCACTGAATCTCACCTCGTGCCAGTGCCGGCTTGAGCATGTTTGCGGCATCAAGCGAGCCGCTGGCTCCACCTGCACCCACAATGGTATGTATCTCGTCAATAAAGAGAATGATATTTTCATTTTTTGCCAGCTCATTGAGAATAGCCTTCATTCTCTCTTCAAATTGTCCGCGGTATTTCGTGCCGGCAACAATCGATGCCAGGTCCAGTGCCACAACTCTTTTGTTGAAGAGTACCCTCGAGACATTTCTCTTGGTGATCCTCAGCGCCAGTCCTTCTGCAATTGCTGATTTTCCTACTCCGGGTTCGCCAATCAGCACCGGGTTGTTCTTCTTGCGTCTTGAAAGTATCTGTGCCAACCGCTCTATTTCACGTTCACGGCCAACTACCGGGTCAAGCCTCCCTTCCTCGGCAGCCTTGGTAAGGTCTATGCCGAAGTTATCAAGCACCGGAGTCTCGGACGAACTCCTCTGCTGTGCCTGCTGTCCTCCTTGCTGCTGTCTTCCGGATGGTCCGGGATTGGAAAAGATCCCTTCATCGTCCTCATCACGGGGATAATCTGTCTGGGCTGCAGGATTACTGGCTTCGACTGCCTTTTTGACAAGAGAATAATCTATGTCAAGTTCTGTCAGGAACCGGGTGACAAGGTTACTCTCGTCGCGCAGGATGGCCATCAAAAGGTGTTCAGTATCTATAACCCTGGTCTTCAAGGCCTTGGCTTCTATATGAACAAGCCTGAGAACCCGTTCGGTGCTTTTCAGCAGCGGCAGGATGTCATTGTCTGCCATCGCCACCGGCCTGTCAGCCTTGATACTCTTCTCAATGGATCCCTTGAGCATCAGCAGGTCCACTCCGTTGTTCAGCAGTATATCTACCGCAACTCCTTCGCCCTCGCGGAGTATGCCAAGGAAGAGGTGTTCCGGGCTTATATGGCTGTTGCCAAGCCTGATTGCCTCCTCTTTGCTGTAACCAAGGATATCATTGACTCTCTGTGAGAAATATGCGTCCATTACTTTTTCGTTACAGGTTTCATGAAATTGTGTCAGTTAAACTGCCATTAATACATAAAACGCCAGATTGCAAAGTTAATTCTATTGTAAGAATGTATCGGCAAGAATTGTGCCCAATTTTTAACATCAGATGTTAACAAATAGAGGCTTTAAAAGGGTAAAAAATGAGCCATTTTGATTATTTTCGTGGATTAATCCCAAATGATAAAAATACATTTATAACTTATTAATTATCAATCTGATATGTCAGATCATGCAAGAATAGTAAAAGTTAATATCGAGGAGGAGATGAAGTCGGCTTACATCGATTATTCGATGTCAGTCATTGTGTCAAGGGCATTACCTGATGTGCGTGACGGCTTGAAACCGGTGCACAGGAGGGTTCTCTTTGGTATGTCAGAGCTTGGAGTGCTGTCAAACAGGCCATTCAAGAAATCAGCAAGGATAGTGGGGGAGGTTCTGGGTAAGTATCACCCGCATGGAGACACGTCGGTTTATGATGCCATGGTAAGGATGGCTCAGGACTGGTCGCTACGGTACCCGCTCGTTGACGGGCAGGGAAACTTCGGATCAATAGACGGTGACAGTCCTGCCGCAATGCGATATACAGAGGCTAAGCTCAAGCGGATAGCAGAAGAGACTCTCTCTGACATTGAAAAGGAGACTGTTGACTTCCAGCCCAATTTTGATGACACGCTGCAGGAGCCTACAGTGTTGCCCACCAGGATACCAACCCTTCTGGTCAATGGAGCAGCAGGTATTGCCGTGGGTATGGCAACCAACATGCCTCCGCACAACCTCTCTGAAGCAGTTGATGCCATTGTAGCTTACATTGATGACCCGGAAATCACCACCGAGGGGCTGATGCACCATATCAAGGGGCCTGACTTTCCGACAGGGGGTATAATCTATGGCGAGCAGGGGATAAGGGAGGCTTATGAAACCGGCAGGGGAAGGATAGTTGTCAGGGCCAAAACGGAGGTTGAACTGACCCATTCGGGAAGAGAGTGTATAGTCATCACCGAAATTCCCTACATGGTCAACAAGGCTGATATGATCAGGAAGATAGCTGACCTTATCAACGATAAGAAACTGGAAGGAATCTCCTACATCAATGACGAGTCTGACAGAGCAGGGATGCGGATTGTGATAATTCTCAAGAAGGAGATGCCTGCCAACATTGTCCTGAACCGTCTCTACAAACAAACACAGCTTCAGACATCATTCAATGTCAATAACATAGCGCTTGTCAAGGGCCGTCCCAGGACCCTTACCCTGAAGGAGATAATAGGCAATTTCGTGAGTCACAGGCATGATATCGTTGTTCGCAGGACGAAATATGATCTTGACCAGGCTGAGAAGAGAGCTCATATACTTGAAGGTCTGATCATTGCCAGTGACAATATCGATGAGGTAATAGCTATCATCAGGTCATCGCAGAATACTGACATTGCTCGTGAACGTCTGATGGAGAGGTTCGGGCTTACTGATATTCAGGCAAGGGCCATCGTGGATATGCGCCTGAGGCAGCTCACAGGGCTGGAACAGGATAAGCTGCATGCTGAATACGAGGAGCTTAAAAGACTCATTGACCACCTGAATCAGGTTCTTGCAGACGAGAGGCTCCAGATGCAGATTATCAAGGATGAGCTTCTCGAGGTTAAGGACAAATACGGAGACAAACGACGGACTCAGATTGTTCCCGCCGCAGGCGAATTCAATCCTGAAGATTTCTATGCTGATGATGAGATGGTTATTACCATTTCACATATGGGCTACATCAAGCGGACGCCCCTGACCGAGTTCCGCCGTCAGAACAGGGGAGGGACAGGCAAGAGGGGGAGCACCACCCGGGAAGAGGATTTCATTGAGCATATGTATGTGGCAACAATGCATAACACCATGCTCTTCTTTACCAGCAAGGGCAAGTGCTACTGGCAGAAGGTCTATGACCTGCCCGAGGGTACGCGCAACAGCAAGGGAAGGGCAATTCAGAATGTTATCAACATTGAGCCTGATGACAGCGTCAGAGCATTCATCAATGTAAAGACTCTTGATGACAGTGACTATATCAATAATAACTACATTGTCCTCTGCACCTGCAAGGGAGTCATCAAGAAGACGTCGCTCGAAGCCTATTCCCGCCCCAGGGTAAACGGGATCAATGCCATCACTGTGAGGGAAGGGGATGAGCTTCTCGAAGCCAGGATGACCAACGGCAGCCATGAGATAATGCTTGCAGTGAGATCAGGCCGTGCCGTCAGGTTCAAAGAATCCACCGTCAGGCCAATGGGCCGAACTGCATCAGGTGTGCGCGGGATAACCCTCTCAGGCGATGACGATGTTGTAGTGGGCATGATTACCGTTGAGAACGAAGCTGCAGATGTACTGGTAGTCTCGGAGAACGGCTTCGGAAAGAGGTCGGCCATAAGTGATTACCGCCTCACGAACCGCGGCGGGAAAGGGGTGAAGACAATAAACATCACTGACAAGACCGGAAAACTGATAGCCCTCAAGGATGTGAGCGACCAGTATGATCTGCTGATTATTACGCAGAACGGTAACATCCTGAGGACGCCGGTGAACGAACTGAGAGTGATGGGCAGGGCAACTCAGGGTGTGAAACTCATCGATATCAAGGAAAATGACTCAATTGCCTCAGTAGCTTATGTAGAAGTAAGTGAGGATGATAACGAGACTGACAACGAAATCGGGGAAGAGTCGGCCGAGAGTGCTGAGTAATTTGGCAAATTATTTGAAGAATAGATTCTAAAGTTTTATTTTTGGACCAATATTAAAAGCAAATTATCCAGACATGAAGAAGATTACATTGTTACTACTGGCACTGATCATTTCAGCAGGAGCCATGGCTCAGAAGGGAAAGATTACCGCTGCCGAAA
>WXFE01000073.1 GCA_009881065.1 Bacteroidales bacterium
ACTCTGTTGACATATACTATATCTGTCATCCTTCCAATGTAACCAGGACTTTCAGGCATCTCATAGTGGTTCAGGTCAAACACATTTGACTGCCATGTTATTACCGGTCCGGCAAAAAGTTCCAGTGAAGCCACCCCGGCGTTGCCTGTAGTCACAACCGGAGCCACATGCAAACTATATGCTGCATGATGGTAGTCAAGGTCGAGCAGCCTCACGTTATTTACAGTTTTGTTCCTTTTGATTGTGCGAGAGCCGAGGGTATAGCTTCCCCCGATCTCGAGTCTGAGCCATGGCTTCAGGCTTTGCTGAAGGGATATGGTATAACCGGCGCCGCTCATCCGGTACTGTGGCATATAAATATATGAGCCCGAAAAATTGAGTGATCCGTTCTCCTGTGACCAGAGTGCACCGCCAACGGCAAGCAGGATCATTGATATAATCAGCTTTTTCATGGTTTCCGGGTTATCTGTAGTTTAATATATTCATTAATCGCACTGAAGCCAGGCTTGATTTATCAAGTATGACAAACTTTGCCTCATCACTGTCAGCCGAGATCTTAAGGGCCCATGCAGACTCTTCATCAACCTCATCGCCGGTCCAGTAATAACCTGCGCTGTTCTGTTCCCGCAACAGGCCTTCAGTAACTATCCCCGGCAGGGTGAGTTGCAGTCCGTGCTCCGCCTCTACCTGCAGGTTGAATCCTGCCAGGGTTGCTCCGCCACAGTAGTTGATCATCTCCTGCCAGTCGGCCTTTGAGGGAAGGTGGTAGTTTTTTTCCAGGGTGTCTGCCACAGACCATGGCATCAGGCTGCCGTATGCGAAACGGTCTGCAGCAGCAGTATAGTTGTACCACCCGTCTGAGTCAGGAAGCTGAATGTTCTCACAAGACCACATCCATGCCCAGAGGTGACCGGGATGGTAGAACCGGTAGGTTATTACTGAGAATCCAATCTCAAGATTCGTATGGGGCCTGAAAATCTCGTAGTTCAAATCGGTAATGAAACCCTGGTAAAGTTCCGTAATTCTTCCATCGCTGTTCCTCACCTGAAGACCTATATAGCCGCTGATTGCAAAAGGGAACTCTATTGTGACAATGGGATTGCCGCTCCAGTCTGTTTCCCATCCGAGGTGATCGCCGTTAATATCCCAGCGGTATTCGAGCCAGTCAACATCTTCTGTCGGAAAGGAGCCTGACGCATCAAGATTTACCTTGAACTTATATATCGGTGGCGTCTGAGCGCTGAAAAGGGCTACCGGCGATGTCATATCTTCCCGTTCACAGGATGCCATGAGCGCTGCAGCCAGCAAGAATAGGAGTATTTTTTTTGCTTTCATCTCAGGTAGTCTATTTGTTATAACTGAATAAAACTCCGAACAGAAAACTTATCTGGAATCCGAAATCCTTGTCCAGAATGTTGTAGTTGCATGTAAGAGCCGAATCGAAATAGAGATGGTAGTCGAGCCGCTGCTGGTACCCGATGCCTGTCTCCGGAGTGAGCGAGCCCTTGATGTACCGTTCAAGGTAAGGATCACGTGACATTGGATCAGGGTTTTCGTCATCCGCCCTGAGGGTTATCAGGGCGAGCAGGTTACTCATTTTGAAGAGCCCGTAAACACCCTGACAGTTATTGCCGCTGCGTCCCTGTTCAATTTCTCTCTTTTTGAGGAAGTAGTACCGGCCTCCCAGTGATATACCCTGCTGGTGAAATGCCTCCTCT
>WXFE01000074.1 GCA_009881065.1 Bacteroidales bacterium
GCTGGTCGCCAATTGGTCCTGTCAATTTCTAGCTTCCAGCCAATCCAGCCAATCCTCCCTATCTCCTAACCTCCACCGCAAATCCCGGCCTGCGGGCGGAGAATGATTCATCATAGAGCGCCTCACACACCACCGCGGGCATACTGTAACTACCACGGTACGAGGCAGTCAGAATGATAAAGAACCTCTTCGTCTCACCTGACCGCAGAGTGAAATAGGTGTAAACACGGTCATCCCTGTAGTCGCGGTAGTCATACGCACCCTCCTTCAACTGCAATTGCGCCTCAAAGAGCCGGGTGTTCTGTATCTCCCATCCCGATGGCACCATCTGCGTCAGTGCCAGATTACCCACAGTACGGAACGTGGTATTCGTTATGTCAACAGCCATTATGAAACTTGTCCCCTGCGCCAGCGAGCTGACATCAACAGGTTCCGACTCCATATTGAGGTAACTGACCTTCATCGCAAGGTTATTCTCCTTCACGGTCATGTCAGCCACGGAGGGCACACCCTCCTCGGTGATGGTTACAAACAGTGGATTGTCGCTTTCGTTCTCAACAACCAGCCTGTTGGAGGCGGCAGGAGTGAAGTTCTTCAAGATGGCGCCGCCGGCAGCACTGAGCTTCTCACGGTTCCCGTTGAACTCCAGCGTCGCCTTGAGCGGTTTCGATCCATCGCTCTTCATCTTCTTCGCGTAGTTCATATACGCAAACAGGCCCCACGCCGTGGTCTGCGTGCTATACCAGCTGTCGCGGCTCATCGCCTCAGCCACCTCCTTCAGCAGTCGGAGCGATTCATCCTTATTGTCCATCTGCGTGAGGGTATAGAGTATTATCGACTGATCCCTGAGCGAGCTGCCATAGTAATAGTACACATACTCATCTTCGGTCTTCAGGTTACGCATGTCAATCAGCGTCTGCGCCACCTCAACCCGTCCCGTCGTGGCATAGGCAGCTGCAAGGAACCATCTGGCCAGCGACGGCAGATCGGTTATCTCGCGCATGCGGTTCATTGCGCCCTTGTCGGGCGAACCGGCCAGGACCAGTGTAAACAGCCTGTAAGCCTGATCATTGGCTGTATAGCGATATTGTGGCTGATACCTCCATGCCGAGGCCTGCTTCCTCTGGTACGAGGTCCATTTCGTGAGGAACCCTGCCGGGATGGTATATCCGGCTTTCTGTGCCTCAACGGCGAAGTGTCCCACGTATGAGGTTACCCAGTCGTCAGGATAGGTGCTGCCGGGCCATTGTGCCACAGCCCCTGAAGCTATCTGCCTCGCGGAGAGGGTACGCAACGCCATCTGCACGTTATTTTTGACAACCTCGGGATTATCGAGCCCGGAGCCCAGCAGATCAGGCAGGTAAACCTGCGGGAACGCCCCGGAGGTGATCTGCTCGGAGCAGCCGTGCGGGAACGAAGTGAGATACTTCAGGCGTTTGCTCAGATTCACCGACGGCAGTGTGAATATCTCAACCGACACTGCAGATGTTCCTGCAAGGCCAAACGGCGAGAAACTCTTTTCAAACTTTCCCCCTTTGGCTATCGATTTTGTCTCAGACCTCCTGTCGGGCGGATTGGGTGAGCGCACCGGCACTGTCAGGCTGTACGATGCCTTTTCGCTCCTTGCTTCGGCACTGACGTCGATTTTTGCCGTTCCCGTGCGGTTCGCGGTGCTGAACATCAGCTCCAGGTCCTTGTCGCCCGGCTCGCTGAATGTGACAGCGCCAGTCGACTCCGTCAGGGTGATCATATCATTCGCCGTGGCGGAAACAGAGACATCAGAAATATTCTTTTCCTGTGCAAAAACGGTCACCGGCAGAGCCACCCTGTCGCCCGGCGAGAGCACCCTCGGGGCTGTTGCCAGGATCATCAGCGGGTCAGCCACCGTCACTGTTTTTTCGGCTGAGCCGAAGCTGTTGGCTTTACCGGCCGCGGTGACCATTACCCTCACCGATCCGGTGTACTGTGGCAGTGTGATCTTATGAGATGCCTTCTTTCCCGGTGCGAGGGTGAAGGGACCGATGAACCTTACGACCGGTTCGAAGCGTCGCTCCCTGTTCTTGCTCTGGTCTATGGCTGCCTCACTTCCTCCTGTCGCGAATCCGCGGCCCAGTTTGCCTCCGAAAGCGCCGAAGACGATGTCATAGAGGTCCCATGTATGCACTCCCAGCGCATGCTTGACAAAGAACCATTTCCACGGGTCAGGTGTGCGGAACCCTGTCAGGTCAAGCAGGCCCTCATCAACCACTGCCAGCGTGTATGTCATCTCCTGGCGGTTCTTCTCCTCCACGCGTATCTCTACCTCCTGCTGTGAGCGTATCTTGTCAGGCATGGTGATCACCGGCAGAAGCTTCGTGGCCGGGTCTTCCACCATCACCGGGATGACTCCGTAAAGTCTCACCGGCGCATCATTGACAGTCTGCGCGTGGGGCTGCAGCATCGTAACATAGAGATAGGCATTGGGAGACATGGCCGGTGTAGCCTTGATCTTAACCTCGGTGTTGCCGGCCCGGGTCTTCATCTCAGTCACGTCAAGCAGCCCGGTGGCGTTCTCTATGGTTACAATGGCGCGACCGTTCTCCGGCGCCGGGAAGGTGAGGCTGATCTCATCACCCACGCTGTATTTCTCCTTGTCAGTGTTGAGCTGCAGAAGAGTGGCGCCGTCGTTGCCTCCCGGCTTCATGCCGTAATCCCACGGCCAGTCAACCAGCACAATAATCCCGGTGGAGTGCCCCGAGGGGAGTGTTGCCCTGACCAGGTAGCGTCCCCAGTTCTCCCTGCTGATGCTGAAGGAGGTCTTGCCTTCGCCGCCGGATGTGGTTATTGTCTCAGAGAAAACATTGGCGTTTCTTTGACCGGAGATATAGGAACCAAGATATTCATCATCAGATTCCCACCACCAGCGGTAATCAAGCTTATAGACATTGATCTCCACCTCGCTGCGGACCGGTTTGCCGTTCTTGTCGAGGGTCACGAGCCTGACCTCATTGGGACGGTCAGTATAGATGATTCGTCCGGTTGCTCCCAGTGCGGGAATATTCATCCCGACGAAGGCAGGATACGGGGCATACGGAACCACGGTCTGTGTTATGCTGGCATCACCGCCTTTTTCAAATACCCTGGTGGTGAATATCGCGTTGAGCATGCCCGGCGCCTGCAACTGTTCATCAGGGGAGAAGGAGACAGAGGCTTCGCCGGAGCTGTTGATGTTGCCATCGAAGATAGTCTGGCTCTCGAAATAAAATTGTGCGGAGGGATCATCGAAGTTATACTGCCCGTATCTGTCGAAGGTGGTTTTGACAGGTTTCATGAGCATCTCTACGGTTGATTTCATGTCGCGGGCCACTGAGCCGTTGAGCCATGTGACCTTCATTTTGCCGCTGATGGTGCGTTTGTCTCCACCAGCCACGGCATCGGGGAAATCAAGTTTAATCTTCAGTCTGTTTGGCTTGACGGTCTCCACCTTGATAATCTTTGTAAACGTTGCTGCGCCTATCCTGACCTGTGCCCGGTAGTTGCCGGTCTCGGCATCGTCAGCCGTTACGGTTGTAAAGGTGAGGAAACCCTTGTCGTTCAGGGTGGTAACCTGATCATCAATGCGCTGCCCTTTACTGTTGTAAAGTTCGAAGTGCACCGGGTGACCGGCCGGCAGCCCCTTGCCAAGATCGCGCACAATTACGCCGACATAGATTGAGTCTCCAGGCCTGCGGACGTCGCGCTCGGTAAAGAGGAATGCCCTGATGCCGTCCTGTGGCGACTCGCCGGAGACATCAAAAGAGCTCATTGACAGCGCATTGCCGTCGAGCAGCGAGAGGTAGTTGCGGTTCTGGCCCTTTCGTGCTATCACCAGGAAGGGTTTTCTGGGACAGGGTATTGCGGCTATCCCGTTTTTGTCAGTGGTGGCTGAACCCATCAGCTGGTTCTGGAAGTCATAGGCTTCTACCGTTGCCGCCTCCACGGGATCAGCAGTGATAAGGTCGCGGATGAAGATGCGGAGGTTGTTGTCAGGGCCGCTTTTCGCAATTATTCCAAGGTCGGATGCCAGGATATTTCGGGCCAGTTTCTTATCAGGACTGTAAAATGCATCACTGCACGGGTTTTCATATTCCCGCCAGTTGTAGGCATACTCGTAGAAGAGGCCTTCCTCCGATAAGGAGTAATAGTCATCAGAACCCTCCCAGCGGCGGTCATTGTCGGCTATTTCTAGCATCTCCTCATATTTTGAGTGTTTGCGTTCGCCCGTACAGGGGTAGAGGGAGTACGAGGGACGCATACCGAGCTCTATCCGGTAGAGAATACCCTGTTCAGGTTCGATATAGTTGGAGAGGTCGATTGTAAAGAGGTTATATCCGTTGGGATCGAAGTTTCCACTACCCGTAAGGTCAACGCGTCCGCGGTAGACCGGCCTGCCGAACTGCCTGATACTGCCCTGGTAGTAGCTGGCCTCCCCCATGTTGTTCTGCTGGAGGAAGTAGGGGAGGTTGTTTTCAAAGACCTTTACGATGGTAAGATCAATGGCGCTGAGGTTGGCGGCCAGGAAGGGGAAGATTATTTCTCCTGATGAGGGCATGATGACGCCCCTGCCGGCTGATCTTATTCCCGGTTTAACAGGGGTGAAGTTGATGCTTCGTTTCACCGGTTCACCAAGCCGTTCACCCCGGATGTTGCGGAGAGAGCCGTCAATAGTAAGCTCCACGATGCCGCTCAGATGCTCACCGGGGATCACAAGGAGCCTGTTGGCTTCAGCACTGATGGTCATGGGGAATGTTGGCTTAGCCATCACCATCCCGTCGAGCTCGCCGGCGGCGTCAAGAAGGTCTGAAAAGAAAATCTCGATGCTCTTGCTCTCACCGGAGCTGATTTTAATATCGGTGACGGTGAAGACGCCCTCGGCCGGTATCGTTACGACCGTTTCGCCCTTCGACCTGATGCCATAAGCGTTTCCGTTCCAGGTCACGGTGAGGTCACTCTGCTCCTTCGCTCTGCGTATCTTTTCAACTGAAAAGTTATGGACATTGCCTCCGGAGTGTTCCCATACAATGGTTTCGTTGCGCTTCCCGATGCTGGCGGCAAGGTACTTCTCCACCTCAGCATTGTTAATCTGGTCAGAGGTGGTGATGGTGCCGGTGAGGGTGTAAGTCTTCCCGTCAGGAAGGTCAACGGTAAGGGGATTGAGGCTGACGGTGAAGTTCTTTTCAATGGTGCGGAAGGACAGGGGGAAGAAGCGGAAGCGCTCCTCCACGGTGCCCAGTCTGCTCATGTCAAGCGTGCCCTGGTAGGCGGTGCCCGGCGCCAGCGGCTTTGACGGCTTGAATACCAGGGTGATGTCATCAGCCCATACCGCCGATCCCTTCAGTGAAGGAGTGAATGAGAAAAGGCCGTTTGTGCGGGTGTGGTCAATGTTAGCCGCAAACTCCGGGGTGAATACCACCTGGAGCGTGCCGTTCACCGGAACGATGCCTGATGTGTAGGCGGAGATGTATTTACTGAATCCCTTGTCAATGATGGTGACGGCAGGAGAGACAGCTCCGGAGCCGCGCTCTTTCTTTCCCTGCCCGCATGAGATCAAAATGACGGCAATAACAGCCGTGATGAGGAGAAAACGACGGTTCATAGTATATTTTGTTTCAGGTTTATTCAGACAGCAGTGATCTCAGCCCTGAGCTTCGCCACATAATCACGTATCTCATTCAGTGCATCCACGGTTACGGTCATCTCCGTGCCGCTGGTGGTGATGACCTGCCGAAGGGTGTCAACCGTGATATCTCCGGGCTGATAATAAATCTCGAATTTATCAAACCAGCGATTGAGGTACTTCAGTTTCTTGGTGTAAAAAACGACCATCGGGTCATTGTAGTAGTTCTTCATGAAACTCAGCAGGGAGATCAGCGAGTACTTCTGTTCGGCAATCTTGCCCACCACCTGCGGATCAGGATTTGCGGGATCATAAGCCAGCTGTGTGGCAAGGTACATCGCCTCTATCCATCCTCCCATGAGCATCAGTCCGAGGGTCCCCTCGTTGCCTTCCTGGCGGAGGTGGTAATCAATCTTGCTGTAAACATCATTCATCAATCGTGTCACTGAGTCATGATGGCTCATCTCCGGATCAAGGCTTTTTATTGCATCGGAGATGAAGGAGTCAGGTATATTGAGGCGGCCGCTGAGTGTCTTAAGTATATTGAAATAGCTCATTGTCTGCCTGTTGACGCCAAAGAGCCTGACATAGCCCATGTCAACCCCGTATACACCGAGGTTCATTGCCGCCTTGTAACTGCTCATATATAGATCGCGGTTCCCCGGCGGGAGGATGATTGTGTCATTGAAGTGGATTCCGAGTCTCTCGAAGATGTTGCACACCTCCACGGGTGTCATGAGACCGTAATAGATTTCTCTCACGTGTGTGGTATCATCCGGAGATTCGGGGATGTATGTTGAAAAGACCGGCGGCGGCGTTTTAATTTCTTTGTCAGTATTGTTGCATGATGCGGTGAGCAGAATCACTGCGCATCCGGCAACGGCCACCATCAGGAAATGTCTCATTGTATGCAGAAATTTGCCACAAGTTAGCAAAAAAGTGCTCAATATGGTTATATAATATTTTATTGCCTGCGGCGAAAAGCGGGGGATTGATCTCAGGTGTTACTGTGTTCTAAGCTCCGGCAGTGAGAAGTGAGGGTAATCGGTGCCGGTGCAGTTCTTAATAGTCCCTGGAGAAAAGTGGTGGATTGCCTCTGCCGTTACGATTCTCAATAGTCTGTGGCGAAAA
>WXFE01000075.1 GCA_009881065.1 Bacteroidales bacterium
CGGGAGATAAAAACATAACTGCTCATAAATTCATTCCGGGGGGATACAGGCTGGCAACGGGTGATGATACCGGCGCCATTGATATATGGAACACCTCTACCGGTTTTGCTGACAGAAATGCGTCAGGTCACATGGCAGCAGTGAGGGGTATTGCCTTCAACGGGGCTGACGGGCAGATGCTGACGGCTGATGAGACAGGAGAGGTCAGGCTATGGACGATGGTTAACCTGGAGCAGCCTCCCGTGGTCTTTTCCGACGGAGGGCCTGCAGTTTTGCGCATTGCCTTCATTGACAGCGGAGAGTCATTCCTTGCTGCCACACAGACAGATGTCATCAGGCGCCCCGCACACATCAGGCTCATGACTGACGGCCTCTGTGACAAGGTCACAAGAAACCTCACCGAACAGGAATGGTCAGCTTATGTGGGAGGGGATATAGAATACGAGTCCACCTGCCCCGATAAGGAATACCGTATCAGAGTCAGGGAGATCAGGGGTGCCCGCTGATTCAAACTATATAGCTTTTGCCGTGTTATAATAATGCGATGGCAATTTTGCCGGAAATGGCTATTTTTGCAGCCAGCTTAAAAAATAATTATTAATTTGATGAAAGAAAACAGAATACTACTGATGATCCTCGACGGCTGGGGGATTGGTGACGGCTCCAGAAGCGACGTGATCAGCACAGCCGGAACACCGAAAATTGAAGCCCTGAAGAAGGCCTTCCCCTCGTCTCAACTGCTCACCTCCGGCGAAGACGTGGGTCTTCCCCAAGGTCAGATGGGCAACTCGGAAGTAGGTCACCTGAATATAGGGGCCGGACGGATTGTCTACCAGGACCTGGTCAAGATAAACAAAGCATGCCGCACAGGCGAGATACGCATGAACGAAACGTTGCGCCAGGCATTCACCTATGCCCGTGAAAAAGGGGTAAAGGTTCACTTCATGGGACTGCTCTCTGATGGTGGGGTTCATTCGCTCGACAGTCACCTCTATGCACTGTGTGACATGACCATGGAGTATGGCCTGAAGGAGGTTTATATCCATGGCTTCGGCGATGGCCGTGACACTGACCCGAAGAGCGGGAAGGGATATATGGCGAGCCTGCTCAAGCATCTGGAAAAAAGCAACGGCAGAGTGGCATCTTTTGTAGGCCGTTACTATGCCATGGACCGTGACAAGAGATGGGAACGGATCAGGGAGGCATATGACATGCTTGTTCACGGCAGGGGAACAGAGACCGGGGATATACTCCGGGCAATGCAGGATTCCTATGATGCCGGAGTCACAGATGAATTCATGAAGCCTATTGTGGTAACCGGAGCTGACGGACTGCCTCTGGCAACCATCACGGAAGGCGATGTGGTTATCTTCATCAATTTCAGAAATGACAGGGCCCGTGAGCTGACGATAGTGCTTACGCAGCAGGATATGCCGGAGGCCGGCATGAAGACCATTCCGCTGCACTATCTCACCATGACCCCGTATGATGATAAGTTCCAGGGACTTCACGTCATCTTTCCCAAGGAGAATGTTGACAGAACGCTCGGAGAAATCCTTGCTGATGCAGGCAGGAAACAGCTTCGCATTGCCGAGACCGAGAAATATGCCCATGTGACCTTCTTCTTTTCCGGCGGAAGGGAGAAGGAGTTCCCGGGTGAGGAACGTATCCTGGTCCCTTCACCGAAAGTGGCTACCTATGACCTGCAGCCCGAGATGAGCGCTTACGGAGTCAGGGATGCAGTCATCAGGGAACTAGGCAAAAAGAAGTATGACTTCATCTGCCTGAATTTTGCAAACGGTGACATGGTTGGTCATACCGGCATTTATGAAGCTATCCTGAAGGCTGTAAGAACTGTTGACGAATGTGCCGGTGATGTTGTGAAGGCTGCCACGGCGAACGGCTATGAGGTGATCATAATTTCTGATCACGGCAATGCTGATTACGCGATCAATCATGACGGATCACCCAATACCGCCCATTCACTCAACCCGGTTCCCCTTTACCTTATAAGCAAAAGGTTTAAAAGCGTCAGGGCAGGTATCCTTGCCGATGTGGCGCCCACCATTCTGACTATGATGGATATACCTGTTCCCCCGGAGATGACTGGCAAATCACTTGTGTGAGGGAAACGATGCTGCAGATTGATGACACCATAGTCTCCCTGGCTCTTATTGAGAAGAAGTTTGTGTGTGATCTGGCGGCCTGCAGGGGAAGTTGTTGCAGATATGGTGACTCCGGCGCTCCTCTGACGGCAGAGGAAGCATCAGTGCTGGAGCGGATATGGCCTGACCTGTGGCCCTGGCTCCGCCCTGAAGGCATCAGGGCAATAGAAAAGCAGGGCACAAGCATCACTGACTTTGATGGTGAACTGGTCACACCGTTGATCTCCAACGAGGAATGCGCATATACCATCATGGATGATGATGTTTACAAGTGCGGCATCGAAGCGGCTTTTAACGCAGGGGCCGTGGACTTCCGCAAGCCCGTGTCATGTCACCTCTTCCCCGTGAGGGTTAAGAGCTACAACACTTTCAGGGCAGTGAACTACGAGGAGTGGTCTATCTGCAAACCCGGTGTCGCCTGCGGCGCGAAACAGAATACTGAACTTTACATCTTCCTTCGCGAACCCCTGATAAGGGCTTTTGGCGAGGAGTGGTACAACAGGCTGCACTGGGCGGCCGGCGAATATCATAAATACAACGATAATGGAAAGCATTAAGAACTACATTGAAACAAACAGGGACAGATTCCTGGAGGAACTTTTCGGGCTGATCAGGATACCTTCGGTCAGCGCTTCTGAATCAAACAAGGCCGATATGGTCAGAGCTGCTGAATACATCCGTGATCTGATGGCTGCCAACGGAGCGGACAGGGCAGAGGTCTATTCCACCCCCGGCAATCCGATCGTTTACGGTGAGAAGATGGTTGATCCGTCCCTTCCCACGATACTTGTCTACGGCCATTATGACGTAATGCCTGCCGAGCCTCTTGAGAAGTGGATTTCGAACCCCTTCGAGCCGGAGATTCGTGACGGAAAGATATGGGCGCGCGGCGCTGATGACGACAAAGGACAGCTCTTCATGCACCTGAAGGCGTTTGAGATGATGAATGCCACAGGAACCCTGGCATGCAATGTCAAGTTCATGCTTGAGGGTGAAGAGGAAGCCGGTTCGACGAGCCTCCCCGGTTTCTGTACCGAATACCGCGAGATGCTCCGCTCTGACGTGATCCTGGTCTCGGATACCACAATGATCTCACCTGAGACACCGTCAATCACATCAGGATTGCGCGGATTGTCATATATACAGGTAGAGGTGGAGGGGCCGGACCATGACCTCCATTCAGGAATCTATGGGGGAGCAGTGGTGAATCCGTGCAATGCACTGTGTGATATCATCGCCAGGCTGAAAGACAGCGACGGCAGGGTGACCATCCCGGGCTTCTATGACAGCGTACATGTTCCCTCTGACGCCGAGAGAGCCAAGATGGCCGAAAGACCGTTTGATCCTGAAAAGTATATGAAATCCATAGGCGTTGATGCCCTGGCTGAGGAGAAGGGATTCTCAACACTGGAGAGCACAGGCATCAGGCCCACCCTTGATGTGAACGGCATCTGGGGCGGTTATACCGGCGAGGGGGCCAAGACCATCCTGCCCGCGAAGGCCTCGGCAAAGATCTCAATGAGACTTGTGCCATACCAGAAAGCTGAGGAAATAGCTGAACTGGCAATCAACCACATCAAGTCACTGGCGCCTGCCGGAGTGAAAGTCAGTGCCGAATACCTCCACGGAGGAGAGGCTTATGTGAGCCCGATTGATACCCCGGAATACCTGGCAGCCGAAAAGGCCTATACCGATATTTTCGGCAAGAAGCCCATACCCATAAGGAGCGGTGGCAGCATTCCGATCATCTCCACCTTTGAAAGGATACTGGGGGTAAAGTCGATTCTGATGGGATTTGGCCTGGAGTCAGATGCAATTCACTCACCCAATGAGAATTACCCGCTTGAGAATCTGTTTGCAGGGATGAGGGCAATCCCTCTCTATTTCAAGTATTATGCTGAACTGAAAAAGAAAGGTTGAGATCATAACCAGCAGTCCGGCCTGCCCGGGCCTGAAACTACTGCCTGCACCCC
>WXFE01000076.1 GCA_009881065.1 Bacteroidales bacterium
AGAATCTGTTTGCAGGGATGAGGGCAATCCCTCTCTATTTCAAGTATTATGCTGAACTGAAAAAGAAAGGTTGAGATCATAACCAGCAGTCCGGCCTGCCCGGGCCTGAAACTACTGCCTGCACCCCCGGCCTGACAGCTCCTGGCCCCGGGCCTGACAGCTTACGGATGCCTGTGACAGTGCGGGACCATTCAGTCGATCTGGAGCTTCAGCAGTTCTACCTTTGTTGAGGAGCTTTTCAGCACCGTGAAAAGATTGTGTCCTATCCTGATTTTTTCCTGCTGGCGCGGGATGTTGCCATGAGCAAACAGTATCAGGCCTGCCAGCGTGGTGTACTCATCGCTCTCCGGCAGGTCGAGGTCATACTCCTCGTTGAGGTAATCTATATCAAGGCGTCCTGACAGGACATACTCCTTTTCATTTATCTTCTTCTCCACGAGGTCACTGGTGTCATGCTCATCTTCAATGTCACCAACTATCTCCTCGAGGACATCCTCTATGGTGATCACCCCGGCAGTGCCGCCAAACTCATCAACAACAAGTGCAATGCTCTTCTTGGCATCAGAGAGCAGCCTCAGCACCCTGTTGGCGGTCATGGTCTCAGGGACGACAGGCAGCTTGCGCATATCAGTGGCAATGTCAGCCGGCCCGTGCAGTATATCCTTCAGCTCGTAATACCCTACCATGTTGTCAATGTTGTTACGATAGAGGAGTATCTTGGAGTGGCCTGACTCGATGAACTGATGCCTTAGCTCGTCAGGTGATGAGTGTACCGGCAGGGCCACAATCTCTGTCCGTGGCACCATGCACTCGCGTGCCTTTACCGACGAGAAATCAAGTGCGTTCTGAAAAATCCTGAGACTGCTGATTTCCTCTTCCTTCTCCTCATCCGTCTCAACCATGTCATTGACGAAATGGTCAAGGTCAATACGGGTGAATATCCTGTTTTCCTGCTCTTTTCTCTCGGTTTTTATACCGAAGAAAACCCTCATGATGATGTTTGCAATCCAGAGTGTGAACTTGCTGACCGGGTAGAAGAGATAATAGAAGACAGCTGTGGGGACAGCAAACAGGCGAAGGAAGAAATTCGGGCTGATCCGCACCACCGACTTGGGAAGGAAGTCGGCAAACACAAGAATAATCATGGCTGTGATTACCGTCTGGATAATGAAGATCAGTACCTCTGAGGGGATCAGGTTTTCAAACCATGATTGCATCAGGTCAGCGGCGAGCATACTGAATATGACCGTTGCAATGTTGACCCCTATCAGCATGGTTGATATATAGAGGCCCGGGTTGCGGGTGAAGATGGCAATTATACCCGATCCGAAATTACCCTGTTTGCGGTCAAGCTCTATGCGAAGCTTGTTGGAGGCAATGAATGCAAGCTCCATTGCCGAAAAGAATGCGGCAAGGAGAATTGCGAAGGGGATTATGACCCATGGGTTCATATCCCAAATTTACAGCTTTTTTCGCTGTGAGTCACGAATCCATGCCAGAACAAATGCTGCGACGGCCATCACATAAAACAGCCATGCCCTGCCTATGCCTGCGTTGACTGTCTCACGGACAGCTATTCCAAGGCACATCAGTCCCAGAATGATCCAGATGATCTCAATCAGCAGGAGTGACTTCCTGTTCATCCCTGATATAAATAGTTCCTGTTACGTTTTTTATCGTCCAGTTGGAGAAGCGTGAGTCTGAATTAAACCCTGTGCCCATCACAATCTGGTCATTATGTGTGAATCTGACAAACCTGTCAGACCAGATTCTGTCCCTGGGCTGGCTCCAGAAAAGCAATTCCGTCTCCAGCACTTCTCCCTTATTGCTCACGGCCACCACACTGTCACGAAGCTCCCATACATCATCCTTCTCCGTGTAACGGGCATAGTTGGAAGTGATGCTTGCCTGAGGTTTGTCTGTCCGGTCATAGAACAACACTGTCAGCCCTTTCGGGAAGAGGGTATACGGATTCTCTTCCGAGGAGTACTGCTGTATCAGGGGTGTCTGCACCACCATTGTTACTTTGCCGGAATCAGAATACATGGTTTCTACATTCCTTGCCGAAAGTGTCGGCAGCCCCTTTATCATCAGATCCTTTACCGTTATTTCCTTCTTGTCACATGATGAAAACAAAGCAGTCCCGGCAATCAGGACTGCTATCATGATATTGTATGTTGTGAAGGGCTTCACTGCCGTTATTCCTTCCTGAACCTGATGGTTGTGGATTCATTGATCCAGCCGCCAACCTGGTAGGAAGCGCCCTCCTCAACGAGGCTCCTGAAAAATGCCTCTTCCTTTGTTGGGAAGAGTCTGGAGTATATGCTGATACGCTCGTCGATCTGTTCCTTTAGTGTGGGATCAGTGTTTCTTGCCCTGACGAGGTAGTCAACCACCACCCAGTAAACGGTCTGGTTCTCGAATGTTTCGCCTATCCGTGACCCGGCGTATGCTTCAGCGATGATGAAAAGGGCGTTGCCGTTGGTGGGATCAAGTGAGTATGCAGCTCTTGCAAAGTCGCGTGCAGCCTGCCTGCTGTCTGACATCAGCTCAAGGGTGGCCAGTTTGGTAAGCAGAACTGATTTGACTTTGTTGTCTGTCTCCAGTTCAATGGCTTCAGTGTAGTATTTTTCGGCTTCGTTGTATTTCTTGCGGACCAGATTCATTTCAGCCAGCTGAGCTGCTGATGATGCACTCGGATCAGCGCGGTAAAGGTTGGTGGATGCCTTGTAGTAAAGCTCTGAGTCTTTGCATCCTGTTTCAGTGAGCAGGGTGAGGACCTTCCTGAGCATGGCGGTGTCACCGGGGTTGTTGTCAACGTCGGCAGTGAAGAGATGCTCAAGGTTCTCACATGTGGCAGCACCGGTGGAGCGGAAGATTGCATCAATGTTCTTCCTGGCTTCAAGATATCGTGTATCACCGGGTTGGCGTGAAAGCTGGTTGTCAACCACCTTCATTGACTGTGAGTATGCAGTGATAATTTCGGGCGCCTCGATGAGCCTGAGGGCATAGGATTTTGCTATGACGGCCATATAGAGACTGGAGTAGGTATGGTCAAAGCTTTCGGGCGATGTCTCCATCACACCCTTGATGAGATCATAGCACTTACTGGTGTATTCAACATCATTTCCCCCGAACTCGTACAGGGCAAATGCCTTCCGGAGATTATTTGCGGGCTCTTCGTTGAAATACCTGGTTCGCTGGTCAAGGATCATCAATACAGTATCAAGGTAAGCGTTGTCCTTCGTCTTGCGGAAAAACTCCTTGTACATCGTTTCACCCTTAATATAGGTGTTCTTTGATGATGCGGGACACTCATTGAAAACCAGTCTCCAGAACTGAACAGCCATGTTGTAGTCCTTGTTATCATAGTAGGTTGAATAGAGTGATGTGTTGCGCAGGCACCTTGTGCTGTCCTCACCTTTTCCAAACGGTGTGCCTGTTTCAATCCCCATCTGTGCCTGGAGGGTAAATGAAAACACAGACAGAAGCAATCCGGTCAAAATAGTGCTGGTTGTTCTTTTCATCTCTTTCTTATTCATTTTTTAATCATACTGCCTTTTAATGAACCAGTAATCATACAGATTCAGGCTGGCTCCGACCGATATCCTCGTTTCTCGCGGTATACTCCCGTTTCCTCCCCTGGTTGACAGGTCTACCATCAGTGAGATACGTGATCTCGATCTTTTCATTGGTATACCTGTTCCAAAAGTTATGCCGTACTCTTTCAACTCATCTGCTCCAAAAAGGGTATAACCCTCACCATAGCGGCATCCTATGCGGTATTCAATACGGTCAAAAAAACTGTAATTCGAATATCTTTCAGGTATGTATTCTGCCCCTGCATGGAGTGAAAGTGCATCAATGTAGGTTCCATAGGTCCCGGGGAGTGAAGCTTTGGTCCAGCGTGTATACACAACATCTGCTCCGGCTGTCAGCTTGTCAGACTTGCCAAGCGAGAAGCCTGCCCTGAATGACTGTGGCATCCTGCTGGTGGTTGAGAGTTTTGCGTGGGTAAGCGTATCAATTGAAAATATGGAGGTGGAGGCGGTGGAGTACCTCATTGTAACATCCTCGTTGTTGGTTTTCAGGTCATATGCCGGCGTGTAGGTCAACCCGGCAATGATGAACCTGCCCCCGGAAAGATTGAGCATGAATTGTACCGATGCATCATAACCGAATCCTCTCATACCTGATGTGCCCTGTTTCCTGGTATTGAAATGATTGTTGTCAGCAGTGAACGCAAAGTCATTGATCCTGGTTTCCTCCCCGAACATGTAGAAGATATTTGCTCCTGCCGAGACAAAAGGAAGCAGCCGGAGCCCGGTGCCAAAAAGAGCTTTCTGGAATCCTCCGCTGCCGTTATGCAGTTCGTAAAGGGAGCCGGTCACTCCGGAGCCTTCGGAACGGTATCCGATACTGTATGATCCGTTGGCATAAGGCATTACCGCGGCAGCAACGCCCCAGCCCTTCATTATCGGAAAACCCAACATGAGATGGGCGAATGTAATGTCCTGGGAATAATATCTGAGGCCGTCTCCTTTAAGCTTTGCCATGGCGTAATCAATACCGAAGTCGAAAAGGAAGGAGGTTGTGTCAGTGCTGCTGTACGAGGCAGGTGTCAGGTAGTTCAGCGTGAGGTTGTCCCTGATACCGCTGCTGATGCCCCCCATAGCCAGCGTTCTGGAATTTCCCTGAAGCTCCAGGTTGCCAATTCCGTACCTCGCGAAAGGTGTATTGACTTTTTTCTGACCTGCAACTCCTGTAGCCAGGAGAGCAAGGAGACTTATCATAATTGCTCTTATGCTCTTATACATTTGTTTCCAGTAAAAAATTCAATCCCTCCGTTACCAGGTCAGGGTAGTGAAGTAGTCTGCCTCCTGCCAGCGGTGTGACCAGGCCGCTGTCTCCGCCCGTAATGACCGCAACGGAATTATGGTATTTTTCCTTAAAGGTGCGAATATACTCAATTATTTCATACACCAGACCTGTTATAACACCGCCAGCGATAGCATCTTCCGTTGTTTTTCCCGGGACAGTGAACCCGGTTCTCTTTTTCACCAGTGGCAATTTCCCGGTGAATTCATGAAGTGCTCGGAACCGCATTGCCAAACCCGGCGAGATGCTGCCGCCTCTGTAAACACCACCGGTCACCTGGTCAACTGTCAGTGCGCTGCCGGCATCAATCACCAGCAGGTCAGCCCCGGGATGATGATTAACAGCCCCTGCTGCGGCAGCCAGACGGTCAGTGCCGAGAGTCTCCGGTGTCATATAGTCTATTGCAAACGGGTATAGTGACCGCGAGGTGAGGTGATGTACACGCCCGGCCCTGGTGCGAAGCCAGTCAAAAAGCTCCGACTGGTCACCGCTGACACTCGAGACAATTGCTCCTGACAGCCTGCGGCGGCCAGTGAACATGCCGAGCATCTCCGGATCAGCACTGTCAAACCGCTCCTGGCTTATGATCACACCCTCGCTGACAAGCGCTGCCTTGACTGAGGTGTTTCCGATGTCAATTATCAGGTTCATCAGTTAATTTGCTTTTGCAGCCTGAGCCGACTCATGCCATGCGAGTATCTCTGTGAAAAGGTCAATAGCCTGTACCACAGTGGTGACACTCCTGACCGTCAGGCTCAGCTTGTTGTTGTTCTGTTTCACTGACATGTTGCTCTGCCTCCTGTTGACATAGTTCATCACCGACACGAATAGTGGCGAGCGATAGAACTGCGACGACTGGTCCGTCACAAAGTTAGCAATCAGTGTGTTATTTTTCAGAATTACTTTTTCAATTCCTGTCCGGGCTGCTGCCCATTTAAGCCTGACGAGCTGCAGCAGCGCCAGCGCAGGCGGAGGAGGCAGCCCGAACCTGTCAGTAAGGTGCGACTCATAGGCTTTAAGCCCTGCCTCATCCCTGATCTCATTGAGCTCCTTGTAGAGCCTTATACGTTCGGGTATGTTGGAGACGTAAGCGTCAGGGAACATTATCTCGAGATCGGTCTCTACCGTCACATCCTCAACAAATTGTTTCTCTTTTTCTCCGGCAGCGTGCTCCCTCTTCTCTGCCGGTGCGGTGAAAAGGTCTCCGAACTCTTCATCCTTGAGCTCTCTGACAGCCTCGTCAAGGATCTTCTGGTAGGTATCATAACCGACATCGGCTATAAAGCCGCTCTGTTCACCTCCGAGGAGGTTGCCTGCACCGCGGATGTCAAGGTCCTGCAGTGCGATATTGAATCCGCTGCCGAGCTCATAGTTCTCCTCTATGGCCTTGAGCCTGCGCCTGGCGTCACCGGTCAGTACCGAAAGCGGTGGAGTGAGCAGGTAACAGAAGGCTCTCCTGTTGGAGCGGCCCACCCTGCCGCGAAGCTGATGAAGCTCAGAAAGACCGAAACTATGTGCATCATTGATGAAGATGGTATTGACATTGGGGATGTCGAGACCTGATTCGATAATGGTTGTAGCCAGCAGTACGTCATAATCACCATGGATGAAATCAGACATGACATTTTCTATCTCCTCACCCTCCATGCGGCCATGTACCACTGCAATCTTTATCTCCGGACAGAAGCGGAGCAGGGAGTCTTTCACCTCCATAATGTTTTCTATCCTGTTGTGGATGAAGAAAACCTGCCCGTTACGGCTCACCTCATAAACTATCCCCTCGCGGATGATATCCTCATTGAAGCCGTGAAGTTCGGTGATGATGGGCATCCTGTTGGGTGGAGGGGTGTTGATCACTGACAGGTCACGGGCTCCCATCAGTGAAAACTGCAGTGTACGGGGTATGGGGGTGGCGGTAAGGGTGAGGGTGTCAACACCTGTCCTGAGCGTTTTGAGCTTCTCTTTCGCGGCTACGCCGAAGCGCTGCTCCTCATCGATGATGAGCAGACCCAGGTCCTTGAACTTCACCTCTTTGCCGGTGAGCTTGTGGGTTCCCACGATGATATCAATTTCGCCGTCGGCGAGTTGTTTGAGGATTTTCTTCTGTTCCGCAGGTTTACGGTGCCTGCTGATGTAATCAACCTTGCAGGGGAAGTTCTCAAGCCGTGATGAAAAGGTTCTGAAATGCTGCAGCGCGAGTATGGTTGTTGGTACCAGCACTGCCGTCTGCTTCCCGTCAGTGGCTGCCTTGAATGCTGCCCTGATTGCTATCTCGGTCTTGCCGAATCCCACATCACCGCATATGAGCCGGTCCATCGGCACCGGGGTCTCCATATCCTCCTTCACTGCCATGGTGCCGGCAAGCTGATCCGGCGTATCCTCCCAGATGAATGAGGCTTCCAGTTCGCGCTGCAGGTATGAGTCGGGCGAGTAGGCGAAACCGCCGGAGGCTTTTCGCTTTGCGTAAAGGAGAATAAGGTCGCGGGCTATATCCTTTACCTTCTTCTTCGTAGCCTGTTTTACCCTCTGCCATGCCCCTGTGCCCAGCTTGTTGATGCGCGGCGGGGTGTCATCCCTGCCTTTGTATCTGGAGATGCGGTGCAGGGCGTGGATGCCAACATACAATATGTCATTGTCCTTGAATACCAGCTTAATGGCTTCCTGCATCCTGCCGTTGACCTCAATCTTCTCAAGCCCGCCGAACCGGCCTATGCCATGGTCTGTATGTACAACATAATCACCCGGGTTGAGATCAGTAAGCTCTCTCACGGTCATGCTGTCACGACGTGTGAAGAAGCCCCTGATCCGAAACTTGTGATAACGGTCAAAGATCTGATGATCAGTGTAAACGGCTATCTTAAGGTCATGGTCTGTAAAGCCCTGGTGCAGGTTGAGCAGGAGTGGAGTGAACTGAACTGCCGGATCACTTTCTTCGAAGATCTCCTTCAGGCGCTGTTTCTGGACCTCGCTCTCTGAGATGATAAAGTTGGTGTAGCCATCCTGAACGTTTGAGACCAGCTTTGATGCCAGCAGGCCGAAGTTCTTGTTGAATGCCGGCTGCGGCTCGGTGCGGAACGCGATATTGACCGTATCAGGGTTGTGCCTCCCCCTGCCGAAGAAGATACGCCGGTGACGCGAGCAAAGTTCTTCAAGGTGACGGCCCGTGATGATAATGTCACTACGGTCGGATATCTCTCCCTTCAGGCTGCGGCTGCAGGCCTGCTCCCATATATTGTCAGTCTTCTCAACGATGTAGTCAAAACTATCGCTCCAGATGATTGATGACGGAGGAATGAAATCAATGAAGCTGTCAGCGTTCTCCTGGAAGGCAAGCAGCTGGATGTCAGGAATGACCTGTATCTCGTCATGGAGCTGCAGGGAGAGCTGGTCATCAGGACTGAACGAACGGATTGAGTCAACCTCCTCGCCGAAGAAGTCTATCCTGTACGGCTTGTCTGTGGAGTAGGAAAACAGGTCGGTGATGCTTCCCCTGATTGCGTACTGTCCCGGCTCATAGACAAAATCAGTGCGCTGGAAGTTATATTCACGGAGGACCTCCTCGAGGAACTCGATTGAGAGTTTTGCCCCTTTTTTTATGAAGAAGGTGTTTTTTTTGAGGCTTATTTTGCTGATGACCTTCTCCATGACCGATTCCGGGTATGAGACGATAATGCATTTCCTCCGTCCCGAACTGAGGAAATTGAGCACCTCAGCCCTGAGAATGATGTTTGCCGGCTCAGTCTGCTCATACATCACTGACCGTTTGTAGGTTCCCGGGAAGAAGAAGATGTTGTCATCACCCATCAGTGATGTGAGGTCATTGTAGAAGTAGGCGGCCTCTTCCTTTTCGGGCAGCAGCACCACGTGTGTGGTTGGTTGCTGTGATAGTGCGCCGGCCATCACGATGGAGCGTGATGAGCCCGTCAGCCCGTGTATGGTCACCGGCTCTGCGCTGTTGGCGGCCAGCATCTCCTCAAGCCTGCGGAATGATGGATGCCGCCTGTAAATCTCCCTGAAAACGTTGCCGGCCATTGATTTTGTCTGAGTGTGCAAAATTAACAAAGCTGCTGCTCACCGCAAAGAGAATGAGATTCTCTTTCAGTGGAAATCACTCATGACAGTTCTGTAGGGGGCAGTATACCATGTGGGAGGCGCGTGCCTCATATACATCCCGGTGCCGGTTCGGGCATCCCGCTCGCGCATCCCG
>WXFE01000077.1 GCA_009881065.1 Bacteroidales bacterium
CTGATCATGTCAGGTGATCCGCAGTAGAATGGCGTCCGCTGATGGAGGCTTTCGGGCTTCAGCGAAAGGATTCTCCCCGTGCCGTCAGTGGTAACGCCGCCGGCCTGTTCGATAATAAACGAGATGGGATTGCATTCATAAATCAGCCTGAGCTTCCCGGAGGGGTAGGTGATTGAAGGCGGATAAAGGAATATGCCCCCTTTCAGCATGTTGCGATGCACATCGGAAACCAGTGACCCTATATACCTTGAGAGGTATGGCCGGCTGGTGTCAGGATCGTTCTCCTGGCAATATTTGATATATTTCTTTACCCAATCTGGAAACTTGATATAGTGTCCTTCATTGATTGAATAAATCTTTCCTGTTTCCGGTGTCCTCATGTTTGGGTGGGAAAGACAGAACTCCCCGATGGTAGGGTCAAGGGTAAAGCCATTGACTCCGTTGCCGGTGGTATAGACCAGCATGGTGGATGATCCGTAGATAACATAGCCGGCAGCAACCTGCTTGCTTCCTTCCTGAAGGAAATCCTCAATTGAAACCTTCTCATCGCGTTCAGTGATACGGCGGTAAATGGAAAAGATTGATCCGACCGATACGTTTACGTCAATGTTTGATGAGCCGTCAAGCGGGTCGATACAGACCACATACTTGCCCCGGGAAGCAAACTCACCGGTGAAGCCGACCTCGTTCTGGTTCTCCTCTGAGGCGATACCCGCACACTGACCTGACGCTTTAAGGGCATCGATGAATACCTCATCAGCATAACGGTCAAGCTTCTGCTGTTCCTCACCCTGCGGGTTTTCAATTCCGACCCTGCCCAGTATCTCTACCAGTCCGGCTTTGCGGATCTTGGCGTTGACCATCTTGGCAGCAGTGCCGATGTGATGAAGAAGGCTCGAAAGCTCTCCCTGGGCAAATGGAAAGTCTTTCTGTTTGCTGATGATAAAGTCATTCAGGCTGGTGATATCATAACTTGGCATACTAAAAAGAGTTTTGGTTAGTCGTTTGTCAGTTCAGGTCAGCCCGGAAAGCTGCCCTGTATGCGTAAACCTTACCCACATTGTTGTAGAGTTCATAACCGAAAGTGACTGATTTTGTCCTTTTCTCAACCCGGTTTTCTTCCGGAAAATAGTACCAGTCTTCTGTAAATGAGATCTTCCCGATCTTTGTTCTGTCGTTTTTAAACTCACCCTCAATCTTTTTTACATCAGCAGGCTTGAGCGGCTCGCCGCTGTGATAGTCATACACTGTCATGGTGCCGTCATAGATATTGCTGAAGATACCGTCAACAAGTGACCCTCCGTTGTAACCTGCCACCTTTTCCACCTCCCACGGATCACCTTCAGGATCGGGCCTGATGATTACTTCGGTGACTATGTCTCTGGCAATGAGTACTGCGCCGGCAGGGAGTTCATTACCGGCGCCGGGGTTCAGTGCGGTATTGCTGTCAGTACCGGCGCCGGGGTTCAGTGTGGTGTTGCTGTCTGTGCTGGCACCGGGGTTCAGTGTGATGCTGCTGTCTGTACCGGCACGGTTCGCCGCTGAGGTTCCTTCCAGGGTTTTTGTGATGGCGTTATCTGCGACCTCAGTTGCATCCGTACCGGCAGGGGAGGCCCCTCCCTTTTTCCTGCTTCCCTCACCGCAGGAGGCGAGAAGTACAATGAGTATGACTGGCAAAAGAATTCTGTTCATACTGTCTCTCTATTTATCTTTTGAACCGGAGCATCTCCGGAGCCCGGCGGCCTGTCAGCCTGCCTTCCTCAAATACCGGTACCCCGTTTGCAAATACTGTTATGACGCTGCTTCTGAAAGTGGTTCCTTCCAGTGGCGACCATCCGCACCTGTAGAGGATGTTCTCCTTGTTGACAGTCCACGGTGCGGCTGGATCTGCCAGGAGCAGGTCGGCCTTATATCCCTCCCTTACAAAGCCCCGGTCAGTGATGCCGAAGAGCAATGCCGGGTTATGGCACATCTTCCTCACCACCAGCTCCGGAGTGAGCTCGCCGCGATGGCACAGCTCCAGCATCATCACCAGGGAGTGCTGTATAGTGGGTCCGCCCGAAGGCGCCTTGAAATAGGGAGCACTCTTCTCCTCAAGAGTGTGGGGAGCATGATCTGTGGCAATAACGTCAACGAGCCCTTCCCTCACTGCGCTTAACAGCGCCTCCCTGTCAGCTGCGGTGCGCACCGGGGGATTCCATCTGACCAGGTTTCCTTTGGAGGCATATGAGCTGTCATCAAACCAGAGGTGATGCACGCATGCTTCAGCTGTGATCTGTTTCGCGGCAGGATCAGCTCCGGGTGTCAGCAGCCGTGTCTCCTCTGCAGTCGACAGATGAAGCAGGTGGAGCCTCGCTCCGCCACGGCGGGCAAGGTATGCTGCGGTTTGTGATGAGGCAATGGCTGCCTCGCGGCTTCTGATCAGCGGATGGCAGGAGGGATCGACGGCTTCGCCGTATTTAGCACGGTATCCGGCAATATTTGCCTGTATGATCTTTTCATCCTCGCAATGGCAGGCCACCGGGATATTCCTGAGTCTGAATATTGCTTCCAGCGTTGAGCTGTCACTTACCAGCATGTTGCCGGTGGAAGCGCCCATAAAGAGCTTGATGGCAGGCACCAGGGATGAATCTGCCCTGCGGAGCTCGTCTATGTTGCTGTCAGTTGCTCCTATGTAGAATGAGTAATTGATTACGGATTTTTCTGCTGCCAGCCTGTTTTTTTCTTCCCACTCACTGATGGTAACCGTCTGTGGCAGGGTGTTTGGCATCTCCATGAATGATGTCACCCCTCCGGCTGCAGCGGCAGCACTCTCGCTGGCAATGTCACCCTTGTGCGTCAGCCCCGGCTCCCTGAAATGGACGTGATCATCAATGATGCCGGGCATGAGCCATAATCCTGATGCTTCAATGATCTTTGTCCCGGCTCCTGAGGGCGCCTTGCCGGGAGGAAAAATTCCGGCTATGCAGTCACCCGCAATCATGACATCCGCCTTCCGCATGCTCTCTTCATTGATGAGCAGTGCGTTGCGGATAACAGTTTGGTTCTCTTCTATTTCCTGCATGATAAGAGGGTCAGACTACTGTCCTGGTCGGTTTCTTGAAGATACTGACAAGTTTCATACGGAGAACACCCCACATGGCTTCGCCGAAGATGCTTCCTGACATTTTTGAGGTGCCAGCTTTCCGGTCAGTGAAGATAATGGGCACCTCAACGATTTTATATCCCAACTGCCATGCAATGAATTTCATTTCAATCTGGAAACCGTAGCCGCAAAGCTTTATACGTTCCGGTTTTATATTCTGCAGTACCTCGCGGCGGTAGCATTTAAAACCCGCTGTTGTATCCATGATCTTCATGCCGGTCACCAGCCTGACGTACATAGAGGCGATGTAAGACATAAGAACCCTTCCCAATGGCCAGTTCACGACGTTTACGCCGGATATGTATCTTGATCCGATTGCCAGGTCGGCGCCACCGTTCTCACAGGCATCCCAGAGCCTGACGAGGTCTTTTGGATTATGGGAGAAGTCGGCATCCATCTCGAATATGTAAGTATAGTCTCTCTGCAGTGCCCATTCGAAGCCTGCGATATAAGCCCGGCCGAGCCCCATCTTGCCGGGTCTTTCAAGAAGGTGGAGGTTGGGAAACGAGGTCATCATCTCCTTGACTATTGAGGCTGTTCCGTCAGGAGAGTTATCGTCTATGATCAGTATCTCAAAAGGCACTGACAGACCGGATATTGCCCTGACGATTCCGGAGATGTTCTCCCGCTCGTTGTATGTGGGTATTAAGACAAGATTTGCCATATTGATCTGCTATAAATGCGAATTTAATTATTTTTATTACTCTGTCCTGCAGAAGCGTGCTGAACCTGAGGCTCAGGCTATGCTTTTGTGAGGGCCGGAAAAATATTTCCGAAAATATTTTGGATGTTTACAAGGAAGCGTTACTTTTGTGACCCCGATGATTCAAAATCGGGGCGTTCTTTATAGTGTGCGCTTATCTCAGTCCCATAGCTCAGTTGGTTAGAGCGCTACACTGATAATGTAGAGGTCCCCAGTTCAACTCTGGGTGGGACTACCAAAAAAGCAACGGGGATTTAGCTCAGTTGGCCAGAGCACCTGCCTTGCACGCAGGGGGTCAAGGGTTCGACTCCCTTAATCTCCACAGAAGAGTCTTCAGAAATGAGGGCTCTTTTTTTGTTTGCACGAAGACTCAATGCAGCAAGGTTGCAACGGTACATTTGCTTCCAAACGGAATGAAAGGGACAAAATGTTATTCCCGATGACTCAGGCAATCTTCCGGATTTACTCCGGCAATTCTTGAGATTGTTTTCCAGGTCTCGGGCAAAAATCATAACACCAAGAGGGGGTTTCCGACGGCAGCCGGGCAGGCCGTGACGTCAACCGCAAAACCCCTCTTTAGTGCCCAATTGTCATGTCACAAAGCGCCATTGATATTGGCACTTTGTTGGCGTATTGTTGTGTTTATTCTTTATTTAAGTCAAAAGTAGTTTTAGCATAATTCCATATCTTAATATCATCAACAGTATATCTGTCTGTTGAAAAATCTTCATCCCATGGAGCTGCTACTCTGAAACTGCCAGATGTGTTATTTGTTCCCCAATCATTATTTGTGTCATTTACAGCTACTTTACCCCCATTTACATAAATCCTCATGTATTCAGAAGTTCCATCAATGCCGGTTCTGTCCCAAACACATGCAATATGTATGGGCGTATCTAAAGCCGGGTTAAAACCTGTTAATTCAGCATGTCTGTCAGTTCCATTAAACTGTAATGAAAACTGAAGCAAACTACGGTCATTATGCCATGAAAATAACATTACATTATGGGTCCAATGATGAACATTGATAAAACCATATACACCATATGAATATGCAACAGGGGCATAGTAAAATTTTACCCACATCTCAACACAACCTCTTTCAGGATCAACAACTGTTGTTGGAAAATTAACTCCACTTCCCGCATCACCAGTATTAGGAGTAATTCCTTTACTAAACTTCACAGTATTGTTAAAATTAACACTGCCAACAATAGTGCCATTAGGTCCGACTACACTATGTTCAACTTCATCGATTGATCCCAATTTATTCCATAATATCAAATTACTGTTCCCCAGAGTTTCTATTTGGGATATCAAAAAATCTACATAGGCTTTGGTGGCAGCATCCTGGTTATCCGTAGGGTCGGTAATGTTTTTAATCTGAATCCCATTGGCATCGTTGCCCAGTGTTAAAACCTCTGAGAGGTTTTGAGTTTCGGTGTAGCTGCCTAATTTGTTGTTCCAGTTGGTAATGTCAGTTGCGGTTATACCGCTTGCAACTGATGCATCAAAAACAGGGTCGGTTTCAGTGTAGCTGTCTAATTTGTTGTTCCAGTTAG
>WXFE01000078.1 GCA_009881065.1 Bacteroidales bacterium
GTTTCGGTGTAGCTGCCTAATTTGTTGTTCCAGTTGGTAATGTCAGTTGCGGTTATACCGCTTGCAACTGATGCATCAAAAACAGGGTCGGTTTCAGTGTAGCTGTCTAATTTGTTGTTCCAGTTAGTAGTGTCAGTTGCGGTTATGCCACTTGCAACTGATTCATCAAAAACGGGATCGGTTTCGGTGTAGCTGTCTAACTTGCTGTTCCAGTTAGAAACGTCAGTTGCGGTTATGCCACTTGCAACGGATGCATCAAAAACAGGGTCGGTTTCAGTTACTGGACTGGTAATAGTTTCGGCAGTTTTTGCATGCAGGGCATAAGGCACACTTAATAACTGGCTGGTGCCGGTAATGGTGTAATTTGTGCCACCTTTCAAATCCGTTTCTGTTTTAATAAAATAAGGTCCGTTTGCCCAGTCAATTGAAGAGAAGTTTCCTGAGACAACTGTACCCGAGCCAATTTCCAGACTCACCAATCCATTGGCATTAGAAACAGGCTCCTGTATTTCCACGTAAACAGCTGTGCCATCAGGCGAACCTTGCAAAATGCTTATTTGCATACCAACAGTTTGATTTGTTGCCAACTGGTTGTTACTGTTGCGAATTACCGCCTGATAGCTCATTTTTTCGGGTGATTGTGCAAATACAATTGCCGTTAATAATACGGCTATCAAAAATGTAAATACCTTTTTCATTCTACTGTTCTCCCTAATGTTTAACGATTTTAAATGTTTTTATCTCTTTGTTTCCCTGAACAACTTTTACAGAATAGGTAGCAGGTGCAAGATTGCTCATAACAATTCTTGTCTGGTTGCTTGTGATTTTTTCGTTCCGCAAAAGTTTTCCCTGCATGTCATACAATTGGTATGATAAATCTGAAATATCAAATTCATCAATACGCAATGTAAGATAATCGGTAGTTGGGTTTGGATAGGCCGTAACCAACAGGTTTATGCCTTTGGCTTCTTCAATGGTTGTTTCTACCCAAATTTCATAAGGTTGTTGTACTCCTTGTGCTACAGTACCGCCTGTTTCAGTGTTGCTGGTGTAAACCGCTTGTCCGACGGAATAGCTCGCCGAGCCTCCGCTTCCCGAAGCATTGCCGCCTGTGGAGTTAACGCTTTTTTGTGCTTGCAATCCCATCAATCCAAGTCCCAAGAAGAATACGACACTTAATTTTAATCGTTTGTGTTGCATTTTCGACTTTCCTTTTTAATTGAATGTTTATTGTTCTACGATCTCAACTCGTCTGTTTTTCGCTCTGCCCTCCTCTGTATTATTACTGGATACTGGTGATAATGATGATACTCCGTAACTTTTCAGCTGGCTGTCACCTACATTATACTTTGTTATTAACTCACTCATAACCGATTTTGCTCTTTCTTCCGACAAAGTCATGTTTGATGCAAAATCACCTGTGTTGTCTGTATGGCCAACAATAAAATACTTTTTGTCTTTGTTCGCATTTAAATAATCAGCTATTATTTTCAGAGATTCTTGCGATTCGGGCATTATTGTTGATTTGCCAACTTCAAAGTGAATATCATATATTGCGATGTGTCCTTTGTTGGTCAGGTCGCCTGATATATCGTCAACTGAAACTAATCCGGTCTCAACAACTTCAATTTCCACTACATCAAGAGTAATAAGAGTGTAGTTGTTATCAACAACAGTGTAGACAATTGCATAAATCTCTTTGTCACTTTCTTTTCCCCGGGCAACAATAAAGCTATGGTTTGGTTTCCAGTTTGGGAAATTCAATCCCAGCCCAAATTTTTCATTATTCAGGCCATTGTAATATCCACCTGTCTCATAGTACCGTTCTCTCCATGTATGTGGTCTGTCCCCCACACCAAGCTCTTCATTAGCTATAGCTGTTAAGACTTTATAACCCGCTTTTGAAAAGGCTGATTTATAATTATGTAAAACAAATTCTTCGCTATTCTCTTTGGAAGTGGTATACTGGATGCGGATAACCTTTCCTTCCAAAGTCATGGGGTTTTTCCAATCAATAGCATTTTTATCATTCAAGGGTAGTTTATAACTACCCCAGTTTGTTTCTTTGTAAAATTCAATTACAGAACCTGTAAAACGGGAAATAGCAGGGTAGTCCTTGCCACCTTCAATATCGCTGGTTCTTTGTGCGAAGGTGATTGTAGTACTCATCATAAAGATGACAGCGAAAATCAGTTTTAGTTTTTTCATGTTTGATCCTCCAAGATTTGGTTTGAAATTTATATTACTGCAACTTGTTTGCTCGACCTTAACGTGTCTTGTTTTTCAATAATTCCCACAGGCTGTTTTGCCTTTTTTAATGCCTGGCATCCAATATCAGAATAATAAGGAGCAAAGTCATTCTCGATTGATTTCCAATTGATTTGCTGAGCCAGCTCTGCCAGCTCATGCTTCATATTAATCACATTCACCAGCGGAGTACGGAATATGTTCGAATGTGGTTTTTTGTCTGTTTTACCTGTCATTTTGCAAGCTATTTAACGAATCTAATAACAAGCCTGCAATCAGACAAATAATGATATTAACTTATATCATTAGTTATCAACAATATATATATTTTATGAGGATCAACTAAATAATTCGTGTCCTGCTGATCTTAATAATGGAGTCTGACTTGTTTACATGCGTAACGAAAGTATACGTGTTTTTCTTGACCGGGTTCTGTTTTCATCACCTATCCGTGGTAATTTTATAAAAAACAGATATTTATAGAATCAGCACTTCGATTTTGATTTTTCAGGGTGCTCCACCATCTTATGGGTTTGTTTGTCCGGGGGCAAAGAGCTGTTCGGTAAGCGTACAGATCATTGACAGGAGCAGTGGCCATTGTCACGTAGCCAGGAGTGCTTGATATTCTTCTGATCCGGGGGAAATTGTCACTCTGCGAAAAAAGGTTTATACAATAATGACTACCCTGATTGGTCAGACCAGTATTGACTTCCGGAGCCACGGAAGAGTCTTCAGAAATGAGGGCTCTTTTTTTGTCTTATATGAAGACTCAATGCAACGAGGTGGCAACAGTGCATTTGCTTCCTGCCACCCCGGACACACTGATTGGAACACTACCTAATCTTTGAAAGGTTAGTGGAAATGTATGGTTGAATAATCGGGTTTAATCATCATTTCCGAAAATATTTAAATACGGTTCAAAAATAAAAATCCGGTTACGGCTTTGCCCGGTAATTTCTTTCAAATATTTACTTTCCTGCATCTTTATTACTAAATCGTTGGCAGCCTTATAACTCAGCTTACATATTTTGGCTGCCTGGTCTATAGTGACAATGGGTTCTTTAAACAGTGCTGTTAACAGTTTTAAAGCCGAATTGCTCCTTCGTCCAAAAGTTGAATATATCTCATTTTCAAGACATTCCTTTAGTTTAAGGATATTTGAAAGTGTGTCTACAGCTTGAGTCGCAGTTTGTTCTATCCCAACTAAAAAGTATTTTACCCACTGCAACATATCATTATGAGTACGTACACGACTTAAATTGTCGTAATATAAGCTCTTGTTTTTTTCGAAATAGAGCGACAGGTAAAGTAATGGTTTATCCAGAATTTTTTCAGATACAAGATATAAAGTAATCATCAGACGTCCGATACGTCCATTGCCGTCTAAAAATGGGTGAATAGTTTCAAATTGATAATGAGCTATGGCAATGCGCACCAATGCCGGTACATTTATTTCATCATTGTTCAGAAAAATTTCCAAATCGCCCATCAATTCGTTAACCAGTTGATGGGTTGGAGGTTTAAAAACGGCGTCAGCCAGCGAATTGCCGCCAATCCAGTTTTGGCTGGTTCGATATGTTCCCGGAAGTTTATGTTCGCCGCGAACACTTTGTAGCAATGTGCGGTGAGTGTTTTTCAGTAATCTTGATGATATGGGCAATTTTTCCAGTTCCACAATAGCCTCATTTATTGCCCTGATGTAGTTGTTTACCTCCTGCCAATCGTTTCTCCTTTCAGGACGAATCTCTTCAATGGGCAATAAGGCTTCATTCATATTGGTTTGTGTTCCTTCAATCCGACTGGAAATTACCGCTTCTTTGGTCACATGTAATTGGATAAACAGGTCGATATTGGGAACCAATCGCGCAAAAGAATTGAGTTCACCAAGTTTTATCGCAGCTTTTTCTATCAAGCTGTTTATTTTGGGTGTTTTCCATATCCACTCACCATTTATTTTGTTCGGGACAAAATACTCGTAGCCTGATTGTCTTTCAAAATGCCCGGCTTCATATTTTTCAAGTTCAATCATCTTTTTATTTATACACTATGTACGTAACGAAAATCGTTATTTTATTTTTAAGCACAAAAGTAAAATAAAAATTATCGTATTTTACTTTTACTGTTTCATTTTAATCTTTGAGAAGTTGGCGGAAATAATTTCGTATAAGCGATCTTCTTCCTTTAACTGCTCTTCAAATTCCGCTTTCAGGGCTGTAAAACGTTCCTCAAAATTAAAATCGTCTTCTTCTTCGGGCAGACCTACGTAACGCCCCGGCGGGAGCCGGGGCAGGCCGTACCGCTGACCACTTAACGTTCCTCTTCAGCCAGAAAGTTCTCGCGGTGCGGAGCGCAAATTATATGTACCAACCTGTTGCCACACGTTTATTATTAATCATAATGAAATCTGCACTTAGCGATCCATATCTCGTCCTTTTTGACTTGATATATTAACCTGTGCTCTCCGTCAATTCTGCGAGACCAGAATCCTTTATACTTAAATTTCAGTGGCTCTGGTTTTCCAATACCGGAATAGGGGCTTCTGGAAATATCTCTCAATAGCTCATTAATTCTTTTCAAGGTTTTCTTATCGGTCTTCTGCCAATAGAGATAGTCTTCCCAGGACTCATCAACGAATATGTATTTCATTGTTCGAGCAGGTCTTTTTGAAATGCCTTTTTACTTTTCAATTTTTCTATAGCAGAATCCAGTCGTTTCTCATTAGTTTTTGATGAAAGTTCATGCTGGGTTGCAACCAATGAATTATATTCATCAATAGACATGATAACCACGCCTGTATCTTTACCTCTATTGATTATCAGGGTTTCAAAATTTCGGGTAACGTTATCAAGATATTTCTTGATATCTTTTCTGAAATCTGATATTGTTGTTGTTATCATGGCATCAATTTATTAGTACATATAGAAGTACAAATATATGTACATTATTTCAAGTTTCCAATTTTCCCCGGATATTCTTAACTGTGTGGTAACTTGTTTATAAGCGTAACATCAAGGTATACGTATTTCCCCGTAAACTTTCATCAATGTTTAAAAGATTGTCTGCCTGTAAAAAACAGGCCTATACAATAATAACTGCCCTGGTTGGTCAGACCAGTATTGGCTTCCGGGTCCAGTGAAGGGTCTTCAGAAAAGAGGACTCCTATTTTCAGTTTTATACGAAAAACTGATTTCACAGTGTGGCGGCGGAACATTTGCTTATTAAAAGTGATGATTCGAAATATTAATACTCGGGCATAACAATTCCCGGCGTGATTCATTTCTCCCCGGACCTGATCACGTGGCAGGGGTCAGATTCTGTTTCGCCGGAATAGATTGTTCACAACTTTCCGGTTCAGAAGGAACAAGGTCTGTTACAGTTGCTGACAATTTTCAGATCACCATACTTCCCGCAGGAGACAATGTTGTATCCCGGCTGGTGGAATCTGCTCCAGATAGCAGCTGCCCGGGTGAAGGGTTGAGCCGGGGCCCGGGCCCCGGGTTCAGATGGAGGATGAATGCCGACGGGCTGTAAAAGGCAGTGTGCAAGCCTCATGATCAGAAAAAATAATAAATATTTCGGACCGGGCAATATCTTGACAAACAATATTGTATTGCCAGTTTACGTGTTAATAACGGAGATTAAGGAAAAATTAAATCTATCAGGAGTGATATAAAAAATGCAACAAAATTCGCGGATTGCAGTTATAATAGGTACCTGTAAAATAAAAAGGCGGTCCCCGTCATATGTTAGTCAAATATACATTCGTCAAAATATGGACCCAGAAAGGGTCGGCGAGGTAGGGGACCGCCCATTTCAAAATTAACAAATATTTTAATCCAAACGGTATTATTTATTAACAGTTACTCTTTTTTTTTGAGTAGCTGTCGTTTCGGTGGTTTTCCGGGGCCTGTCAGGCATTGGGAGAGTGATCAGTTACCTGTGTCAGGCTGATCAGAGAAGCGTGGGATGGTGCGTTTTTCCGGAAAAGAAGATCCGGGAGTTGGCATGCGTGACAAGGTAAATTATCTGCTGACACAGACTGTTGATCTTTTTTTCATGCCGGGCATTACAAATTGTGCGCTGACACAGAGTGAGGATTTTTAAATTGTCTCTTATATAATATAAGGTATATAATAAAAGCAGGTTTTTTCTCGTTTTTTCTCTTCACAAAAAAAGTGCAAAAAAAAGTATGAAAGGCTTGTTTTATTGAAAAAGCTCCATATCTTTGCACCCGCTTTTGAAGAAAAGCACGTTCCCTGAAAGAGTGATTTGGCAAGGCTGACTTAAGATTAATGATCTGAGATGGTCAGGAGAGTTAGAAAAAAAATTTTGGAAAAAGTTTGGTGGAGAAGATTGGGAATAGTATCTTTGTCGTCCCTTGCCTTCAAAAATTGGACAGGGAAAAGTTCTTTGAATTAATGATGAAGTAGTAGCACACAGGCGGGAGAGATCTCGCCAAAGACCTAGCGATTTCGATTGAGTTTTTGAAGAGACCGGATTGATCTTCAAAGGATATTTAAGAAATAAATAATACAATGAAGAGTTTGATCCTGGCTCAGGATGAACGCTAGCGGGAGGCTTAACACATGCAAGTCGAGGGGCAGCATAGGGTAGCAATACTCTGATGGCGACCGGCAAACGGGTGAGTAACGCGTATGCAACCTACCCTGTACAGGGGGATAACCCGGAGAAATTCGGACTAATATCCCGTAATAATATCCGGAGGCATCTTTGGATATTTAAAGTTCCGACGGTACGGGATGGGCATGCGTAACATTAGCTGGTTGGTAAGGTAACGGCTTACCAAGGCTATGATGTTTAGGGGTCCTGAGAGGGTGGTCCCCCACACTGGTACTGAGACACGGACCAGACTCCTACGGGAGGCAGCAGTGAGGAATATTGGTCAATGGGCGCAAGCCTGAACCAGCCATCCCGCGTGCAGGAAGACGGCCCTATGGGTTGTAAACTGCTTTTCCAGGGAGAGAAACTTACGCACGTGTTGCGTGACTGACGGTACCCTGGGAATAAGCATCGGCTAACTCCGTGCCAGCAGCCGCGGTAATACGGAGGATGCAAGCGTTATCCGGATTCATTGGGTTTAAAGGGTGCGTAGGCGGGCTATTAAGTCAGTGGTGAAATCCTGCAGCTTAACTGCAGAACTGCCGTTGATACTGATAGTCTTGAGTTTGGTTAAGGTAGGCGGAATGTGTAATGTAGCGGTGAAATGCTTAGATATTACACAGAACACCAATTGCGTAGGCAGCTTACTGAGCCGACACTGACGCTGAGGCACGAAAGCGTGGGGATCAAACAGGATTAGATACCCTGGTAGTCCACGCCGTAAACGATGATTACTCGCTGTTGGCGATACACTGTCAGCGGCTAAGCAAAAGTAATAAGTAATCCACCTGGGGAGTACGGCCGCAAGGTTGAAACTCAAAGGAATTGACGGGGGCCCGCACAAGCGGAGGAACATGTGGTTTAATTCGATGATACGCGAGGAACCTTACCTGGGCTTAAATGTAGAGTGCATTTTCTAGAGATAGAAATTCCCTTCGGGGCTTTCTGCAAGGTGCTGCATGGTTGTCGTCAGCTCGTGCCGTGAGGTGTCGGGTTAAGTCCCATAACGAGCGCAACCCTTATCGTTAGTTGCCAGCTGGTAAAGCAGGGGACTCTAGCGAAACTGCCACCGTAAGGTGAGAGGAAGGTGGGGATGACGTCAAATCAGCACGGCCCTTATGTCCAGGGCTACACACGTGTTACAATGGCCGGTACAGAGGGCTGCTACCTGGTGACAGGATGCTAATCTCGAAAACCGGTCTCAGTTCGGATCGAAGTCTGCAACTCGACTTCGTGAAGCCGGATTCGCTAGTAATCGCGCATCAGCAACGGCGCGGTGAATACGTTCCCGGGCCTTGTACACACCGCCCGTCAAGCCATGGAAGCTGGGGGTGCCTGAAGTCCGTAACCGCAAGGAGCGGCCTAGGGTAAAACTAGTGACTGGGGCTAAGTCGTAACAAGGTAGCCGTACCGGAAGGTGCGGCTGGAACACCTCCTTTCTGGAGATGATCAAAACGGTAAAATCAATTCTGCCTGTGACTACTTCATTATAAAATATTGTGCCCTCAACAGCTTTGGCAAAGGAGGGCAATGCCGAAGAAGCAGAAATGGAATAGGAGAAAACCAGTTTCCCCACTGCTTCAGAGGTTAAAAGTTCTTTGACATGCTGGTTTTTGAGAAGATATCAAATCTGATATTTTTTTAAATAGTAAGATTAATAAGAGATTACTCAAGAAAGTAATTAAGAGCAAACGGCGGATGCCTTGGCTCTCAGAGGCGATGAAGGACGTGACAAGCTGCGAAAAGCTGCGGGGAGGAGCAAATATCCGTTATATCCGCAGATATCCGAATGGGGCAACCTTCCAGGTTGAAGACCTGGAGTCCCGGTGCAAACCGGGAAGCGAACCCGGAGAACTGAAACATCTAAGTACCCGGAGGAAGAGAAAACAAAAGTGATTCCCGGAGTAGTGGCGATCGAAATGGGAATAGCCCAAACCGGCAATGTTTAGGCATGGCCGGGGTTGTAGGACCGGCACCATTATTATAAATATCAACGGAAACTACCTGGAAAGGCAGGGCATAGAAGGTGATACCCCTGTACCGGAAAGTATTTATAATATAGCTGGTATCCTGAGTAGGGCGGGACACGTGAAATCCTGTCTGAATCCGCGGGGACCATCCCGCAAGGCTAAATACTCCTGAGAGACCGATAGTGGACTAGTACCGTGAGGGAAAGGTGAAAAGCACCCCGAACAGGGGAGTGAAATAGTACCTGAAACCGTTTGCTTACAAATCGGTCGGAGCCTTGTCGCAAGACAGGGTGACGGCGTGCCTTTTGCATAATGAGCCTACGAGTTATCCTTACTAGCGAGGTTAAGACTTTAAGAGTCGGAGCCGAAGCGAAAGCGAGTCTGAACAGGGCGTATAGTTAGTAGGGGTAGACGCGAAACTTTGTGATCTATCCTTGGTCAGGCTGAAGTTCCGGTAACACGGGATGGAGGGCCGAACCAGTAAACGTTGAAAAGTTTTTGGATGAACTGAGGATAGGGGTGAAAGGCCAATCAAACTGAGAAATAGCTCGTACTCCCCGAAATGCATTTAGGTGCAGCCTTGAGTCGAGTTTTGCAGAGGTAGAGCTACTGATAAGGCTAGAGGGCTTCATCGCCTATCAAACCTTGATAAACTCCGAATGCTGCAAAATAATGACCAGGAGTGAGGCTATGGGTGCTAAGATCCATGGCCAAAAGGGAAATAGCCCAGACCATCAGCTAAGGTCCCCAAGTATATGTTAAGTTGGAAAAACGAAGTGCGACTGCCCAGACAGCTAGGATGTTGGCTTGGAAGCAGCCATTCATTTAAAGAGTGCGTAACAGCTCACTAGTCGAGCGGTTGTGCGTGGATAATAATCGGGCATAAACATATCACCGAAGCTGTGGATTCGTCGTAAGACGGATGGTAGGGGAGCATTCCAGTCCTGCGTTGAAGGTGTACTGTAAAGTATGCTGGAGCGTCTGGAAAAGAAAATGTAGGCATAAGTAACGATAAGGCAGGTGAGAAACCTGCCCACCGAAAGACTAAGGTTTCCTGATCAACGTTAATCGGATCAGGGTTAGTCGGGACCTAAGGGTAAGCCGAAAGGCGATCTCGATGGACAATTGGTAAATATTCCAATACCACCGCATGTTGCGATGGGGTGACGAAGTAGTGAAAGAACCGCCTGGTGACGGACATCCAGGTTAAAGGGTGTAGTTATATACATGGGTTAACAGCTTGTGTATGATGAACCTGATAGTACCGTGAGGCTTCGGCTGAGCGGATAGTGTTCCTAATCAGACTTCCAAGAAAATCCTCTAAGCTTCAGACATGTGGTGCCCGTACCACAAACCGACACAGGTAGTCGAGGAGAGAATCCTAAGGTGCTCGAGTGATCCGTGGCTAAGGAACTAGGCAAATTGAACCTGTAACTTCGGGATAAAGGTTCCCCTGTTTATCAATGGGGGCGCAGAGAAATGGCCCTGGCGACTGTTTAACAAAAACACAAGGCTTTGCGAAATTGAAAGATGAAGTATAAGGCCTGACACCTGCCCGGTGCCGGAAGGTTAAGAGGGGGAGTCATTCTCAGCAATGGGAAGAAGCTCTGAATCGAAGCCCCGGTAAACGGCGGCCGTAACTATAACGGTCCTAAGGTAGCGAAATTCCTTGTCGGGTAAGTTCCGACCTGCACGAATGGTGTAACGATCTGGGCACTGTCTCAGCCACGAGCTCGGTGAAATTGTAGTTCCGGTGAAGATGCCGGATACCCGCAACGGGACGGAAAGACCCCGTGAACCTTTACTATAGCTTAACATTGATTTTGGGTAAGTGATGTGTAGGATAGGTCGGAGACTGTGAACCGGTTTCGCCAGGAATCGGGGAGTCAACGTTGAAATACGACCCTTCATTTACCTGGAATCTAATCCGTCAACCGACGGAGACATTGTTTGGTGGGTAGTTTGACTGGGGTGGTCGCCTCCAAAAAAGTAACGGAGGCTCCTCAAGGTGCCCTCAGCACGATTGGTAACCGTGCGGAGAGTGTAATGGCACAAGGGCGCTTGACTGTGAGACTGACAAGTCGATCAGGTACGAAAGTAGAGCATAGTGATCCGGTGGTTCCGTATGGAAGGGCCATCGCTCAAAGGATAAAAGGTACTCCGGGGATAACAGGCTGATCGCCGCCAAGAGCTCATATCGACGCGGCGGTTTGGCACCTCGATGTCGGCTCGTCACATCCTGGGGCTGAAGAAGGTCCCAAGGGTTCGGCTGTTCGCCGATTAAAGTGGCACGCGAGCTGGGTTCAGAACGTCGTGAGACAGTTCGGTCTCTATCTGTTGTGGGCGCTGGAGATTTGAGAGAAACTGATACTAGTACGAGAGGACCGTGTTGGACAGACCGCTAGTGTACCTGTTGTGGCGCCAGCTGCATCGCAGGGTAGCTATGTTTGGAACAGATAAGCACTGAAAGCATCTAAGTGCGAAGCTCGTCTCAAGATGAGATCTCCCTTAAGGGTCGTTGTAGACTACGACGTTGATAGGCTGCAGGTGTAAAGGTGGCAACATCAAAGCTGAGCAGTACTAATTACCCGTGAGCTTTCTGAGAAATATCTTATTATTCTTACAACAACCGGCATGTCACGATATTGAAAGTCTTAAGGTGGCTATAGCGGAGGGGCTCCACCTCTTCCCATTCCGAACAGAGAAGTTAAGCCCTCCTGCGCCGATGGTACTGCAGAGCAAAATGTGGGAGAGTAGGTCGCTGCCGACTTTAAAACCAAAACCCCGCTCCGTCAAATGACGGACGGGGTTTTTTTGTAAATATACCCCGGCCGGCACTCTCTTTTCTCTGCCGGCCTGTTATAACCAACTGTCTAACTTCTTACTACCATACTGCTGAACGATGTCCGGAACATCGCAGGCCATCATTGCCTTATATACATCGCTCATACCCCCCGGTGGAACTCCGGAGGCAAGAGGTCTGAAGATCAGTGGTTCTCTGGGAGTCGAATGTCTGAAGGTCAAAAGAAACACCTGCGCTGTGCCAGGTGGGTTCACTGCCAGATTCAACCCTGCTCAGGTGGAAGTACCAATTTCAGGTAAACGTAATGAATCTGAACCTTGTCAGGAAAATATTTAATTTTATGAAATCGGTTGCATTTTGTAAATCGTTTATTATATTTACAATGTTATAGACTATTTCCCAGGGAAAGAGTTTAAGGATTTTGCCTGGAATATGGCAATAATAAGGATTGTGAAGGGGTTTGCTCCGGATCTGTCACTGTGGTAAGTAAGATGTTGTGATAAACAGACCTTAATATTAATACATCAGAAAAACTACCAGCATGCAAGCAGATGATAATACCTCGTAAATCAGAGAGCCTCCTGCCTGAATTATCATGGAGGAGGCTTAATCAACTTCAACCCTCATATAAACCAGGATTTTTAACCTTGTAAACCAAAGTCTTATGATCAAAAAAACCCAACACCCAGGTATTCTGTTAAAGAAATACTTCGGAAAACTTCTTATGGGCTTTGCGCTCATGACAATGCTGATGCCTGCCGGCACAGGTACTGCATCAGCCTCCGGATTACTGCCTGACGGTCTCTCTTCAATGCAGCAGCGTGTCATAACCGGCACTGTTGCGGAGAGTGACGGAACTCCTTTGCCTGCAGTCAGTGTCAGGGAGAAAGGTACAACAAACGGGGCTCTGACGGATGCTCAGGGAATGTATCAGATTACTGTTACAACCCCGAACCCGGTACTGGTCTTCTCTTTTGTGGGCTATATCTCCCAGGAGATAAGTGTCGGCTCACAGAACGTGATAAACGTTCAGCTCAGTTCTGATGAGATAGGTCTCGATGAAATTGTTGTAATTGGTTACGGTACGGTAAAAAAGCGTGATCTGACGGGCTCAGTAGCCTCCATCGGCGGTGAGGTGATGCGTGACGTGCCTGCCCCGAACATCTCCCAGGCTCTGCAGGGAAGGATATCAGGCGTTGACATGTCACAGACCTCCACCAAGCCGGGAGCTGCAATGCAGATCCGTATCCGTGGCACCCGCTCACTGAATGCCAGCAATGATCCCCTGGTTGTGATTGACGGTATACCCTTTGCAGGTTCTATCGGAGATATAAATCCGGGCTACATCAAAAGCATAGATGTACTTAAGGATGCATCTGCAACCGCAATTTATGGTTCCCGTGGTGCAAACGGCGTCATACTGATAACAACCAACCAGGGTTATGCGGGCCAGAAAGCGCAGGTGAGCTATAACAGCTACGTGGGACTTAAAGATGTTTTCGCCGAATACCCGATGATGAGCGGACCTGAATTTGTTGCCCTGCGTGCCGCCCGTGGTCAATATACCAATGGAGTTGATGAATCAGATAACCAGGATACCAACTGGCAGGACCTCTTCTACAGGACAGGTATTGTTATGAATCATGACCTGGGAGTTACCGGCGGTACTGCACATGGCAACTATAACTTCTCCGTCGGCTACTACAAGGATCAGGCGGTCATTCCAGGTCAGGACTACACACGTTTTTCGATGCGTGGAACTCTTGATCAGCAGGTTGGAAAGCTGTTCCGCTTCGGTTTTATTACCAACAACAACTACTCAATCAACGATGGGAACAACATGGGTCTCTACGGAGTGCTCAGCCTGTCGCCGATTGCAAATCCTTATGAAGCCGACGGCTCCTGGAAAAGAGTGATTAAGATGCCGCTTGATGATCAGTGGACATATTCGAGGGAGATAATTGAGGGCCTCGGAGATACATGGATTGACAGGAGCAAGGCATACGGTTCTTACAATACACTCTTTGGCGAGCTGGCCATTCCGGGTATTCAGGGGCTGAAATACAGGATCAACCTCGGAGGAAACTTCCGTATGAGCAATGGTGGAAGCTATACGGGCGAGGGTGTGTTTTCAAACAATGCAACCACTCCTTCAACCGCATATGTTTCCAATTCACTTACAACAAACTGGGCAGTTGAGAACCTGCTTACCTATGAACGTACCTTCGCCGGAAGGCATCAGGTTAATGCCGTTGCAATGTACTCTGCAGAGCAGACAATGTATAACCGTTCACAAATGTCTGCCAGGAGTATTCCGGCTGATGCTTTCCAGTATTTCAATCTCGGTCATGCTGCCGGAGAGAAGACAATTGACCCGAACGGCCAGGATTACCAGGTTAGCGGGCTCATGTCATGGATGGGCCGGGCAATATATTCATATGACAACAGGTACATGCTGACAGCCACTCTTCGTGCTGACGCATCATCACGGCTTGCTCCGGGGCGCAAGTGGCATACATATCCTGCAATATCAGCCGGATGGAATATCAAGAATGAGTCGTTCATGCAGAATGTTACGGCAATTGATATGCTCAAGCTACGTTTCGGGTATGGACAGACTTCAAACCAGTCTATTAATCCTTATCAGACCCTTGGCCGCCTTTCTACCAGGCCATACAATTTCGGTTCAGTTTTTTCAACGGGATACTATGTGTCACAGTTGCCCAACTCCAATCTTGGATGGGAATTCTCAATCACCTGGAACTACGGGCTTGACATATCTCTGCTGAAAAACAGGATATCAGCCACAATAGAGTATTATGTAACAAATACAAAGGATATCCTGCTCAGCGTAAACCTGCCTCCCACATCCGGTGTAAGCAGCTACATGGCCAACATCGGTGAAACACAGAACAAGGGTATTGAATTTTCGGTTGACGGTGTGATTATTGATTCGCCAGGAGGCTTTACCTGGGAAGCCGGATTCAATTTGTATGCAAACCGCAATAAGCTGGTTGCACTGGCTTCAGGCCAGGAAAGGGATGAAGGCAACGCCTGGTTTGTAGGCCATCCGATCGATGTGATCTATGATTATGAGAAGATCGGGCTGTGGCAGGAAGGTGATCCATATCTTGACATCCTTGAGCCGGGCGGCAATGTCGGGATGATTAAGGTCAAGTATACAGGTGAATATAACAGTGACGGAACTCCTGTCAGGCAGATCGGGCCTGATGACCGTCAGATTACAAGTCTGGAACCAAACTTCATGGGAGGCTTTAATACACGACTCTCCTACAAGGGATTGGATCTGACAGCTGTTGGTGTATTCAAGAACGGTGGCAAACTCATCAGTACTCTCTACGATGCATCAGGATATCTCAACCTGATGACAGGCCGCAGGGGCAACGTAAAGGTTGATTACTGGACACCGACAAACACTGATGCAAAGTATCCCAACCCTGCAGGTGTACTCAGCGGTGATAACCCGAAGTATGGCAATACACTTGGCCTGTTTGACGGATCGTATCTCAAGATACGTACCGTTACTCTCGGTTATAATCTTGCAAATACGAGTCTGATCAGGAATGCCGGTATTGACAGGATGCGTCTTTACGTAACTGTCCAGAATCCTCTGGTTATGTTCTCACCATACCATAAGGAGTCGGGGATGGACCCCGAGACAAACTCCTATGCTAATGAAAATGCTGCCACTACCGGTGCGTACCAGCGCCGTCTGCTGACCATAGGTACCAATACTCCATCGACACGCAACTACATGATCGGTATAGATTTGACATTCTAAAAAGGAAAAATGATGAAAAGCACTTATATAAAAACTGTTATTGGAACTGTCATCATGACACTATTCCTGGCTGCATGCTCTGATATTCTGGAAGAGCAGCCCCGCAGTATCTATGAGCCAGGGTTTTTCAAAACCGAAAAGGGTGTTCAGGGCGGACTGACTGCCATGTATGCGCACCTCAGGTACATATACGGACAGGCTTATTACTACAATGCCTGTCAGACCGGTACCGATGAAGCCACCTATGCCCAGAGTGCTGACGGCAACTTCAAGGATCATGACCTCTCGGGTGTTGGATCTCTTACCCCTACTTCAAGCAGGTCAGATGTACTCTGGGGAACGGCATTCTCCAATATAAACACCGCCAGCGGAGTGATTGAGAATGCTGCAGCTGTTGGTGTTTCTGACGCTCTGATAGCCGAAGCAAGATTCTTCCGTGCCTTCGACTATTTCCTCCTGGTGCAGACTTTCGGAGGTGTGCCGCTTGACCTTGGCTCGGGTGAACTCATGTTCAATACCACTCCTGTCAGGGTATCCGTTCGCAACACCGTACCGGAGGTTTACACAAAGGCAATATTCCCTGATTTTATCAAGGCTGTGAATGATCTGCCGGAAACTCCCCGTGTTCCGGGAGCCGTGACAAAGACCGTGGCACGCCTGCATCTGGCAAAGGCATACCTTACCTACGGATGGTGGCTTGAGAATCCAAACAGTATTCCGACTTATCCTGCGGCTGACAGGGTTGATCCTGACGGGCATAATGCACAGTGGTATTTCCAGCAGGCATATGATATTGCAGTAACCGCAATAAAGAATCCTGGTCCTTACGGCTTAATGGAGACATTCTATGATGTTAACCTTGCTCAGAATGACCGTAACAAGGAGATACTTCTCTGGGCTGACCATACCCAGGAAAGTGAATTCTACAACGGAGGAAGTCTGACTTATGGGAGCGGCGGGGCTCCGGACAACTTTGCCGGATGGATGATGACCTGGAACTACACAGTCATAAGAAGTTCAGGAGTAAGCTCGGTTCAGCGTGAGGCTGAACAGCATCTGGGCCGTCCATGGACCCGCATGTGCCCGACGATTGGTGTAATTGAGAATACATTTGCCGATAAGGTCAATGACTCACGGTATGACGGTACGTTCACAACTGTTTACCGTGGCAACTGGCCCAAAGGCGGAGTCACCGCCCCTTCACTTGTGAATGCCAACGGCATGTCGGTAGTTCCGGGTGACGCAATTCTGACCTTCCTGAATGATAACGATCCGGGAGTAGTCTATGACGTTGCAAATGCCAACATCGGAGCCGGTGTGCTGCCTGGCAGAGCTGACTTCGTAATTGCCCCGCGCGGCATCAGCAGAGTGGTCTATCCCGGCCTTTGGAAGCTTGGTCCATACCGCACGGATAACGGCAACGGACTGGGGCAGCCCAATGCCGGCTCAACCCGTCCGTACAACATTGCAAAGTTCTCTGAACTATACCTGGTGGCAGCAGAGGCAGCTGTCAAGGGTGCAACAACCGGGGCCGGAATGACAGCATATGACCTGGTTAACGTGCTTCGCGCGCGCGCTGGCATATGGCGCTGGGATAACAACGGAAACATAGCCAAAACAGCGGATAACAGTGCCGAAATGGTGGCAGCCACTCCTGCAACAATTACTGTTGATTATATTCTCGGTGAAAGATCACGGGAGTTTTATGGCGAAGGCTACCGCTGGTTTGACCTCGTCCGTACACAGACATGGGCTTCCAAGGCGGCTACCTATGAAATCTGCGGCGCAAGCTACGGTGACCATACTCCGGTAACCTTTACCCGTACCATCGAGCCAAAACATTATCTGAGGCCTATACCCCAGGGTCAGATTGATGGAATGGAAATGACAGCTGAGGAAAAGGCTGCCTATCAGAATCCCGGATATTGATCATCCGTGATGTTTTTGACATACAGCATTGAAAAACCAACGACTGTTTCTATTTGAATATATGGTTAGAGTTTTAGATTAGGGTTGGTTCAGGTTAAAGTGTCCGTGGTTTTGTCCACGGACACTTTTTACCTGTTTTTCTTGTTTCTTTGTAAAAGCCTGCCACCAGGGCAGTCAAGGTTTATTGTAATGATTCCTGAGATGACTGAGATACTTGAGAGAATCTCAACCTGTGTTGAATTAGGCAAGGTTGATATCAAATCACCCTATCCTCCCGCAATGAAGGGGCAGGAGGGTGCCTTTGAGCTTACAAGGCTTGCCCTTGATGAGGGAGTGAGCCCGGGAGACATACTCGAGAAAGCGCTGATTCCGGCAATGTCAAGGGTTGGGCAGAAGTTTTCAAGAAATGAGATATTCGTGCCTCAGATGCTTATGGCAGCCAAGGCTATGAGCAGCTCAATGACCCATATCAAACCCTTTTACCTCTCGGGAGAGACAAAAAGGAGAGGCACCTTCATAATTGGTACCGTCAAGGGCGACCTTCATGACATAGGCAAGAACCTGGTCTCAATGATGATAGAAGGATCGGGCTGGGAGATTGTCGATCTGGGGGTTGATGTCAGCACGGAGAAATTCATCGAAGCTGTTGAGAAGCATCCGGGCTCCGTGGTCGGACTCTCTGCCCTTCTGACAACAACCATGGAAAACATGCGCAAAAGTGTGGAGGTCCTGAAAAACAGATTCCCTGCCATGAAAATCCTTGTCGGGGGGGCGCCGGTCACGGAGGAGTTCTGCAGAAAGATCGGAGCCGATTTTTACTCTCCTGATCCCCAGGGAGCAGTTGAATATCTCAGAACCCTGACCTGAATCAAATAATTATTTGTTATTTCGCTTTGCAGTGTACGGAACCAATACGGTGACGATGCACCGGAATTGTTTTCTGGCAATAGTTGCCGGGCATATACATATAATCTTGATAATCAGACAATGAAGACAATTCTGAAGGGAACGTCAAAAGAGGTGGTAATTGATACCGAAGGTCCGGTAGTGATTATCGGAGAATGCATCAATCCGACAAGGCGGAAGAAACTGGCATCAACGCTTCAGGCAAATGATTTCAGCTATATGCTGGAGCTTGCAAAGTCACAGATTGATGCCATGGCAGATGTCCTTGACGTAAATGTCGGCTTTCCGGGAGTTGTTGATGAGGAATTATTGCCACGGGCGGTTATTGAACTGCAGGAGCGCTTTGACATACCTCTGTGTCTTGACTCACCCAATCCGAAAGCCATCGAGGCTGCCCTGAAGGTAGCCAGGGGCAAGTGCCTGATAAATTCTGTTAATGCAGAGGAAGCCTCCCTGCAGAGACTGCTTCCGGTGGCCCGGGAATACGGGGCAGCGATAATAGGACTGGTGCTTGATGATGATGGCATAACCCATGATCCGGAGAAGCGACTGAGGATTGCCGAAAAGATAATTGAGAGGGCGGTCAGATCAGGAATTAAAGAGGAGGATGTGATCATTGACCCGATGGCGATGGCTGTCAGCGCTGACCCCAACGCCTGCAGGGCTACCCTTGAGACCATCAGACTGGTTCATGACAGGCTTGGACACAACATAACACAGGGAGCCAGTAATATCTCATTCGGACTGCCTAACCGCGAGAACATCAATAACGCCTACATGGCCATGTCAATCATGTACGGCCTCACATGCCCCATTGCCAATCCTGAGAAGATAACAGGGCTGGTAAGAGCTGCTGATCTGGTACTCGGGAGAGATGACTATGCGATCAGGTTCATAGAACACTTCCAGTTGACACAACTGCCCTGATGAGGTTAAGCTACAGATACAGTGAACTTCTGCCCTCTGTTGACGCCCTGGCCGGGGTCATGGGATACCTGCCCGGCACCGCACCTGAGCCGGTAACAGATCTCATTGCCGGGCTGTCTGAGGAGCTTATGACTACAGGAGAGGCCAGGGCAGAGTACACCATCTTCGATCATGTCAAACTTGACCCGCTCAGTAAAACTGTTGAGGTTGAGGGCGTTGTTTTTCATGTTAAGCCAATTGTCTTCAGCCAGATAAAGAATGCCGAGAGTGTTGCACTCTTCATATGCACCGCCGGCAGTGAAGTGGATGAACTCAGCCGGAAAAGCATGAAGGAGGGTGATCTTCTGCGTGGTTATGTTTATGATGTGATAGGATCAGAGGTGGCGGAGGGAGCCGCCGACAGGATGCAGGAGAGTATGAAAACCGCTGTAGCATCATCAGGTATGAGCATTACCAACCGCTTCAGCCCGGGTTACTGCGGATGGGATGTGGCTGAACAGCATAAACTCTTCACTTTCTTCAGGGAGAACTATTGCGGCATCACCCTCACCGACTCTGCCCTAATGGATCCTGTGAAGTCAGTCAGCGGGATGATCGGTATCGGGAGCAGGGTGAAGTATTCACCTTACCGGTGCCATCAGTGCGATGACAAGAACTGCATCTACCGGGGGAAGAAAAACCGGTAGAGGCCGGCAGTTTCCGGTCAGCCGTTGCCCCCCGGCCTGCTATCCGGACTCGGTGCTGCGTGCAGGTCGCTGACTCCCTGACCTGTTATCAGGTGTCAGTGCTGAGTGCAGGCCGCTGCCCCCCTGATCTGACCTGCTACCAGCCATCGGTACGGAACGGTGCTGCAGGCAACCCTTCCCTGTTATAGAGATTTGCTCCTTCAGGGTTATCAGCCCAGGCATACCTTACGGCTACCGGTCTCTTCACTTTTCTTGCCCTTACAATCACCCTGTCGCCTTTTATCCTTGCTTTCGCCCATACGAACTGCATATCCTCGCCGGCGATGGCGAAATGCCCCGGTCTTTTACCGTTACGAACCGTCAGTCCCGATCCTGTATTGTCAAACGAAATGATGATTCTCCGGCCCCTGACTCTCATTGACTTGTATGTGGGGCCTGAAGCTACCACCTCTGAATCACCGTATGCTACTTTTCTGGCAATCAGGGCCAGCCTATGTCCCACGTCCTTCTTGTTAAGCGGATGGATGTCATTCCATTCTCCTATGTCATATGTGACCGCCATTCCCGTTGCCGGCAGTTCAAGCGCCTCTGTCTGTGCCTCCCTGAAGAGCGCCCAGCCGCTGTCATAGGGAGTCTCCCTTGATTCCATGAAGTTTGGCAGCTGGACCACCAGGAACGGCACATCGCCCTGGCCGAGGCTGTTCCTCCAGTTCCGGATCATTGCCGGCAGGAGGCTCCTGTACTCTTCAGGTCTTCCTGTGTTGGACTCGCCCTGGTACCACAGGATGCCTTTGATGCTGTAATTCAGCAGTGGAGCCAGCATAGCGTTATAAAGCCCTGCCGGCTTATAACCAAAAAATGTCTGTCCTCTCAGCGGTGGCAGAACAGCCCCTACCTTGTATTTCCACTCACCCTCGAGGCTGGTTTTGAAGTCACCGGCCGTCAGTTCATAAGTCTTGTCAGGGACGAAGCCGGCATCACCGATATTGCTTATTAATCTCACCGTCAGAATGTTTTTCCCCTCTTTCACTATACCTGCCGGTACTGTGTACCATCTCGGAGGATATTGGTAGGATACTGTCCCGATAAATGTGCCGTTCAGAAATGCAGAATCCGCATCCACGATACGCCCAAGGTTGACCGTTCCCGGCTGTCCGGCTGCAGATGCAGGTATGTCAATCTCTTTTCTGAACCATACCACGCCGTTGATCCCTTTCAGAGGTGTTGCCGAAAAGAATCCCGGCACAGTAAAACTGCTCCAGTCATCACTATCAGGGTCGATATCGCTCCATCTCAGACCCCCAGCCCTGTATGCCAGGTCTTCCTTCTGAAGATTGCTGTACCAATCAGCAATCCGCCGCCGGTCTTCCTTTTCTATATTGCTTATATAGGACTCTTCGTTCAGTTTCCGGAGTTCAGCATAGTGTTCAGGAAATGCCTCAAGGCTCTCTTCGCTTATCCATGCTTCTGCCGGCGAGCCTCCGAAGGCTGATAGCAGAATTCCTACCGGCACCCCGCAGGTTTGATTTATCTCTCTGGCAAAGAACCATGCTGCGGAGGAAAAATCAAGGACCGTCTCCGGGTTGGCAGCTCTCCATTCGCCTCCCGGCAGGTCACTCTCCGGCCCTGTGAAAACAAATCTCTTTGGCACTGTAAACGACCTGATTGAGTTGTTCTCTGCCGCTGCAATCTCGGCCTCGTAGAGTGGCCTTACGCGTCTGACCGGCAGTTCCATGTTCGACTGCCCGGAGCACAGCCATACATCGCCAATCAAAATATTGCTGACAGTCAGCTTGTTGCTTGCCACAATGGTCATTGTATGAGGCCCTCCGGCCTGCATTGGCAGCAGCGTTACCATCCATTCACCGGAAGAATCAGTGGTGTTTGTGTATTGTTTACCAGCAAATTCTACTGTAACCTTTTCTCCGGGTGCAGCCCAGCCCCATATCTTCAGTTCAGTATCGCGCTGCAGCACCATGCCGTCGCTTATCAACCGTGGCAACCGCACCTGGCTGTTCAGTGGAATGGTGATGAGACTTGCAAACAGTATTGCGGAAAGGATATCAGGTTTTGTTTTCATAATAATATGAGACGTTTGAGTTTGCTGTTATACAATGCTTTATGCCCTGCGGGGCGATATCATGAATCTTGTCTTTCTTTTACATTTCTACATGTCGTGGCGGGTTATAATTGCCAATATCATTGCCCTCACTGCAGTCCGGTTCTTTCACTAAAATGAGCCGCCGGGTCATGTTTTCACGTCTGCTCCTCTGCTGCTTTTTGCTTCCGGTCCCTCTCACCTGGAATAGCTCTCCGGCGGGCCAAGGTATGATGATCTGAGACCGCCGGTGTTTACCACAACCTTTTCCAGTACCATTCCCGGGTCAATCATCCACACCTTCAGGGTATGGTAGCCGGGCCCGGCTACCATGATTTTGCCCTTTACGTAGCGGATGCTGTTGCGGACTGTCTCTTCCCATTCCCTGTTGAAATTCTCGGCGTTGAATCCCGCGGGGACAACCGTTATCAGTTGCGGTTCGCTGTCATCAACTGACAGCCCTATTCTGAAGTTCCTGTCAGGCAAAAAGTTGAGTGAAGGAGCCATATAGAGCACTGTTTCAAACTCGCCGGCAGAGAAGAAGTATATCCTGTACTCCAGCACAGGTGAGTCTTTGCCGGGCACTGCAGGAGGCGCATCCGTAAATGCCCGGGCACGCATGCCCGAGCCTGTCCTGCCGTAATCCTCAATCTGCTCCCAGCCTCTCTCACCGCTGTCATGTCTGCCGGTATAGCTGACTGCCTCCATTGATACGTAGCCGTCAGCCTCAACGAATCCCTCAACAGTCTCAGGATCGGGCTCCTCCGGCCGGAAGGCAGTAATACCTATTTTAAATTCACTCCTTTCAGCAGCGACGGTTACTGTTCCGTTGTGCTGCCCGTAAGGAAGTTCCGGCCAGTTGATGGAGACGTCAACTCTTTCCTGGTCAGTGACGGTGCCATGGCTGCTGCTGAGGATGATCCAGGGGTGATCAGCGGAAGCGGTGTAAACGAACGGCTGGTCTCCCCTGTTGAAGATTTCAAAATATCTTGTCTGTTTGTTGAAAACATCAAACGGGGGCAGGAGGGGAGTTGTCGCTGATCCCGGCCATGCTTCCGCAGAACCCTCTGCCGTTATGGCAGGTAATGCTCCTTGGGCGGGGACCGGCCGTTCAAGCCTTATATGTCTGAGGCTGTTCACAGGCGGATCATTCCAGGCGATATATCCCAGGTGGGCCTGGTCCATAAAGTGTTTCCACCTGCCGCCTGCATAAACACGGTTATAGTATCCCATCAGGGCAGTGTCGGCAGCAAAGAGCTGCTCTGTGCGGTCAGCCATCTTCCCGGCATTCGCCCTGCCCTGTGAAGCGTACAGGGCATTCTTCCCGGCGGTGACATAGAGCTCATTTACCAGGGCACATGCCTTTACAGGGAAGAGAACAAGATGAAAGTAGGCATCCTTCATCTCTGCAGGCAACAGATGTCCGATATGCTCAGCCTTGTCTGCCAGTCTGTTATACTCTTCCACAACCCGCTCAGCCTCATGGTAGTCAACAAGAGAGTAGGTTGAAGGGGAAAGAAGCTCAGGTTTGCGACGGCCGTTGAACATGGTGTAATCTCTTATTATTTCTGAGATTTCGCTGGCATGCTCCGGACCAAAAACATCTGCAGCCCATTGCTCAGTCCATGCCGACATCCCTTTACTGCCCATGGCGCCGGTATCCCGGGCCAGGTCAAGAAAATACTCCAAAGGGATTTCGTATCCCCTGAAGTGTCCCACATTGACAATCCATATCCTGTCGGCACCATACTGTTTTGCCAGTGACATCTGGTCCCATATCTTCGGGATGGGACTTGTGTTTATCCATTGGTAGCTGCGGGGTCCGCCGTGGTAATCAAAATGATAGTAAATCCCGGCTCCGCCGCTGCGTTTTCTTTCATTGGCAACAGGGAGACGCCGTACGTTGCCCCAGTTGTCCTCTGCCCACAACAGGGTCACATCGTCGGGTACCCTCATCCCCTCATGATAATAGTCCTGTACCTCCTTATAGAGACACCATGACTGGGGAACCTTTGTGACATCACTGTCTATCTCCTCCGCAATCATCTCACGCTGGACCTCAACTATTTTTTCCAGCTTTTCGATATTGGCCGCAGGTCCGCCGGGTCCCATTTCCGTATCGTCAGCGCCACGCAGCCCGATGGTTATTATGCTTTCATAATCTTTGTTGCGCCGTATTCCTTCACGCCAGAATTTCACAAGTGTGTCTTCGTGATGTGTCCAGCTCCAGTTTCCAAGGGTTTTCAGGTACCGCCGGTCCCATTCCTTCTGGGCCCTGATCATCGGTTCCTGGTGACTGGTACCCATGACAATGCCATACTCGTCAGCCAGGCTTGCGTTGCGAAGGTCGTCTTCATTGAAGGCATTGTTCCACATTGCAGGCCAGAGATAGTTTGCCTTCAGCCTGAGCAGCAGTTCGAAGATCCGTGAATAGAACTCACTTCCATAATTGGCCACATCAGGAGGTACCGGCGGATTGACAGAAGGTGTGACGTTTCCGTATTTGAATGCAACCCATCTTGTCAGTGCCGGGTACTCATCATTAAGGAATATGCCGCGGTATTTTACAGAGGGTTCGCCCCATACATGACGCCCCGGAATAACATATAATTCACTGCTTTTACCTGCCGGCACGTCTGCCCACCAGTGCCATGGAGAAACACCGGCCTGCCTTGATATTTCGTAGATGCCGTAGATGGTGCCCCGTTTGTTGCTGCCGGCAATGACAAGTGCACTCTTCACTCCCGGGAAGGGTTTTTCAACAGTCTGGATAATAAAAGATTCCCACTTGTCTTTTATGGCGCTGACATCAATCTTCTTCCTTTTGGTCAGGCGGTCTATGGCGGCGCTTTTACCTATCGTTCCTGCTATAATCATGAATTCAGCCCGGGGCGGTTTTGAGGCTGTGATCAGATCCGGCATCGCGCCTGTTACCAGGCTGAGGTCATTCTGCAGGTCGGCAAGAGCCCTTGTCACTCCCGGCCACTCCCCGGGGCTGACGACAAGCGGGGCGCAGCTGCCGGCTGAGGCAAGGATAATGGCTTCAGCTCTCTTCCCGGCAGAAATGATCACCTTTGCCTGCTTCTGGGCGGCAGCAGAAAAGGAGCAGAGTAAAAGCGCGACCAGCAGAGAGGCGACACGGGCTCCGGGGTCTGAAGGTTGCGACCCCTTTCGGGAATCAGGATTTCGGCCCCGCCGCCGGCTCCTCAGTCTGGAAGTTGAAAGTTTGAAAGTCAAAAGTTTGAAAGTCAGAGGTCGGAAGATCAAAGGTCCGAAGTCCAGAGATCCGAAGTTCAGGAGTTCTGAAGATCTGGCAGCCGGAGGGTCCCGGCGACGGGTTGCAGGGTAATTATTCATCAGCAGAAATCTTGATTTGTTTACAGAAGATCAAGAACGACAGTGGTTACTGATTTGGACTTCAAGGTAATATACTTGTCACTGCTGAGAGGCTGGATCTCCCTGTAGTTGTTTATTCCGTCAGTCTGGAATGCACGGATTGATGTTATTGTCCTGCCTGTTACTTCGAATTTGTAGTTGGCCGCATCAATAGTCGGATTGACCGCCACAACCGTAATCTTCCTGCCTGAAGGATCAATGAATGCTGACATCGGAACCGACTGGGACGATACTTTAACCCTGAAATAACCTCTGTCAATCTCCTTTGAAAAATGCTTCATCATGTAATAGAAAGGAGTGACAGTAAAAGTGCCTGATGGAGTCAGCCTGATCATGGAGTCATTATTGGAGTCGTCCCACGCCATCAGCCAGTAGATATAACCTGCGGCATTTGCCTCGTTGATGTTCTGGATGATGAACCATGCTGTGTTGAACCATGTGAAGTTTGAATACTCGGTCATTATGCAGGGTTTGTTTCCGTAGGAGTCACGGATCATGTTGAGATCAGCCTTTGTCTGGGCAATGAGGGTAGAAGCAGTATAATTGTACGTATGATATGCATAGGCTTCCAGGTGCGGTTTGTTTTTGAGAGGATCTGAAAAAACGGCGAAAGTGTTTCCCCCCAGCTTACCGCTGTAACCTATGTTTTCGGCCTCGGGTCCGATCATCTTCGGCGGATCGGTTCTTGTCATGATCTTGTTGTAAACAGCGTCGAAAGCTGCATCATAACCGGCAAATTCCGTTGTCTCCACAGGCCTCCATTCGCACGTTTCCCAGTCGGGCGTGATCCAACCCGGTTCATTCTGAATGCTGATGTAATCAGGATTGAACTGCAGGTTGTCAAGAAGGTCATTCCAGTACTCCCCGAAAGCCTCATACACAAACGCTCCCTTATCCTTTTTGAGGGTGCCTTCGCGCAGATTGCCGTTGCTCTTCAGCGCCGACGGGGGAGTCCATGAACTCACGAGTGTCTGTATTGCCGGATTGAGTTGCTTTGCTATGGCATAGAGATCTCCGGTCACACTCCACAGCGTCTTTATTGAACCGTTCTCCATGGTGGCAGGGCTTTTTACGGCCGGGTAACCAAGCGGATAGTAATTATTCTTGAACCTGATTATATCCGTTCCCAGATCCTCGAAAAGAAGAGTGCATATCTGCTCCTTATGCGGGCTTGAAGTGATCCTGTCAGAGTACCAGGTCAGTGATCCTCCGAATCCGATCATCTCCTGGTAAGTCACCGCAGGGTCAATGGCAATATTAGTTATAACCGGATCAATATCAGGCTTTTCCGGAACTTCGGGTTCGCTGCACGACTGGTACAGCAGAACCATTCCTGTTGTAATTACAAGGAGTATCGCTCTTTTCATAAAATCAGAATTCACTAAATCTGCAGACCATTTCAAAGAAAAGGTCCCGTACCAGTCCCTGTTCCGGGCTCTTAAACAACGGTCAGCATCGTCTTCTGCAGATCCTCATCCCTTGAAGAAGGGCCGGTCATTATCTCAAAATCACCCGGTTCCACTACATATTTCATATCAATATTGTGGAATGCAAGTTTGTCAGGAGTGATTTCGAAGGTGACCTTCTTTGTCTCACCGGGCTTCAACGAGATCCGCGCAAACCCCTTTAGTTCCTTGACAGGACGGGTCACACTGCTGACCATATCGCGTATGTAAAGCTGCACGATCTCATCACCGGCCACTTTACCGGCGTTCTTCACCTCAACCATGACCTTCGTGGCTTCACTCTTCTTTATAGTCGTCTTCTTCAGAACCGGCTTGCCGTATTTGAATTTTGTATAGCTCAGCCCGTAACCGAAGTGGAACAATGGTTTGATATCCAATGAAATGTAGTCCTGCCACCGGGCGCTGGGCTTGTGGTTGTAATACATCGGGATCTGTCCGACCGATTTCGGGAAGGTGATGGTAAGCTTGCCGGACGGATTGACCTCTCCGAAGATGATGTCTGCGGCTGCAGTACCTGTCTCCTGCCCCATGTACCATCCCTCAACAATAGCGGGAACTGTTTCAGCCAGCTTATTGATGGAGAGCGGTCTGCCGTTAGCCAGGTAAAGCACCACGGGCTTGCCGAGGGCTGTTATGGCGTCTGCCAGTTCATTCTGTTCGCCGAAGAGATCAAGGGTCATGTTGTCACCAATATGGTTCTGAGCCCATGCCTCGCGGCAGAGATGTTCATTTTCGCCCAGGGCAAGTATTACCAGGTCAGCTTCCTTTGCCACTTTCACGGCTTCCTTTATGAGTTTGAGATTCTCTTCACGCGAAGCGAAGATGATCTCATCATATTTCCAGTTGAAATAGCTGAGCGTAGTGTTGATGGTCAGCCTGCAACCCTGTGCGAAGAGCACTTCGGTGCCGCTTCCTGCCTTCGCCCTGATTCCGTCAAGGAGACTCACCTTCTCATAAGGCTCGCCCGAATAGCCTCCGAACCACACATCCTTCGCGCAGGGGCCGATGACAGCAATCTTTTTGTATTTCCCCTTCTGCAGCGGGAGAAGCCCATCGTTCTTCAGCAGGACAATAGACTCATGTGCGGCCTTCAGTGCTGTCTTCCTGTGCATCAGTGATTTACTTACCGCTACGGCCTCTTTCTCATCTATATATGGATTCTCGAAGAGCCCCATGCTGAACTTGAATGCCAGCGCCTGCTCAACAGCATGGTCAACATCTTCCTTTTTGACTTTCCTTTTCCTTACCAGTTCGGGAAGGAGGCGATACAGGTTTGCCTGCGGGAACTCGAATTGCACCCCGGAGTTGAATGCTGTGATGGTTGCATCCACAGCATCGGTACAGACAAAGTGCTTGTTAAAGAGATGTTCTACGCCATTGTAGTCCGATACAATCATTCCCTTATAGCCCCATTCATCGCGAAGGAGATCTTTCAGAAGCCACCTGTTCGCGTGCGAGGGGACTCCGTCGACCTCGTTGTACGAAGGCATGATTGACACCGGTTTTGCATGGTCAATGCACATCTTGAACGGCGGCATGTGATAATCACGCAGCACCCTTATTGAATGGTTGGCAGGCGCCTGGTTGAGTCCGCCTTCAGATTCGCCATGGCCCACAAGGTGCTTGAGTGTAGCAGCAACATTGTTCTTGTCAACTTTGCCGTTGTCACTTCCCTGCAGTCCCTTTACTGCTGCTATTGAGAGCATCCCGTTGAGGTACGGGTCTTCTCCATAGGTCTCCTCGGTGCGCCCCCAGCGCGGGTCGCGGCAGACATCAATAACCGGGGTAAGTGCGTGATGGGTACCACGCGATCTCATTTCATGGGCTACAATGCCGTACACTTTTTCAAAGAGCGCGGTATCCCAGGAGCATGCCAGCCCTATTGCCTGCGGGAATACGGTGGCTTCCGGCCTCATCATGCCATGCTGCCCCTCGTCAACAAAGAGGGCGGGGATACCCAGGCGGGTCTCTTCAACCAGATACTTCTGGATGGCATTGCGCATCGTGACGGTGTCTTTAATACCAAAGGGAGCCGGATGAACCGAGTGGCAACCGAGACCAAAGATCTCCTTCATCTTTGCAGGATCACTGAAGATCTCAGGTTTGAAATCCTCTACTCCTCCATTCCAGAGTCCCATCAGCTGGGCACATTTCTCCTCAAGAGTCATTCTTCCCATCAGGTCCTCAACTCTTTTCTTTATGGAAAGAGAAGGATCCTTATACGGTGCATTTACTGTTTTTTTCATTATGATGTGATTTTTATTTAAGTTTTTTCACCTCCCGGATGACAGCATCATAGGCTGGTTTGGGAGTATAGTCACGGTTGAAAAGAAGCGGGTAGTTGGTACGGCCGGGGATGGGCCATCCGTTCTTCCATGAATAGCCGTCATGTACACCCCAGAAGGTCACCCTGGTAATGAGATCGTCATGCTTCAGTAGTATCCTGAAAACCTCTTCATAGCGATTTGTAAGTAGCATCTGAACGGAATCGGGAAGCCCTTCCACGTAGGGATTGAGTGAGTCAAGGTACGCACCCATGTTAGATATCTCTGCCCCGAAAAACCTTGTAGGAGTAGGCAGCACGTTGATTTCCATCTCGGTGATCATCACCTTTATCCCCAGTGCGCCATACAGGCCGATGCTCTCGTCGATGATTGCCAGGTCAGGTGAGTCGAGGTGCCAGTGCCCCTGGATTCCCACACCGTCGATACGAATCCCTTTTGCCTGAAGGTTCTCTATTATTGGTATCACCCCGGCAAGTTTGGCAGGCTCCTCAATGTTGTAGTCATTGTAATAGAGTTCTGCATCAGGGTCAGCCTCGTTGGCGAAGATGAAAGCCTTTTCGATGTAGTCTTCACCTATTATTTCGAGCCATTTTGTATTACGCAGCGTGCCATCTTCGTTCAAGGCTTCGTTGACCACGTCCCAGCCGAGGACACGGCCTTTGTAGTGTCCGACGACGGTATGGATATGCTCACGCATCCTTTCCAGGAGAGCATCGCGTGTCAGCTGATTGCCAAGTGAATCCTGGAAAACCCACCTGGGCGTCTGGGAGTGCCATACCAGTGTATGACCGATGACTTTCATGCCGTTCTGTTCCGCAAAGTCGACAATACTGTCGGCCAGGCCGAAGTTGTAAACACCCGGTTCGGGATGGATACGTTCCCATTTCATTTCATTCTCAGCGGTGACGGAGTTGAACTGACTGGCAATGAAAGGCAGGGCCTGCGGATCAGTACCGGAGATCTGCATCCCGTTCATGGCAGTGCCTATCAGGAAGTGATCTTCAAACGCCTTCTTCAGGGTGATGTCATTGTTTCCGCATGCTGAGAGCATGATCGCAATGGCTGCAACAGCCGGCATAAAAATCTTTTTCATAGTTGTTTTATCTGTTTATAATTCATAATATCTGCATCTGCCAGTTGGTTTATTCCGTATAGGCTTTGCGCCTTTCTGCCAGTTCATCCTGCATCTGGTATTCAACCTTTTTCCCGATGTCGTATCTGAAGAGCGCTACAACGCAGAAGACCAGTGCGATGACCGGGAATATGCTCACCGAGAGTCTGATCCCCTGTACGGCTGTTGCTGTCTGTGCCACGTTGGCAACATATCCGTATCCATTAAGCAGCCATCCGGCCAATGCACCGCCGACAGCCAGCCCGACTTTCAGTCCGACCACTATTCCGGCAAAGACAATACCTGTAGCACGCCTGTTGAATTTCCACTCTGAATAGTCAGCCACGTCTGCCATCATTGCCCACGGCAGCGGCATTGTTACGCCCCATGAGAAGTTGAAGAGTATTGAGAGGATCAGTATAGCCCATATTCCTGAGGGGGGTACCACAAAGAAGAGAGCGGCCATGATGCCTGCAATAATCAGCCATGATCTGAAGACATCGCGCTTGCCGAATCTTTTTGCCAGGGCGTTGCCAACGGCTATTCCCGGGATCGCGCACAGCTGACATATTATATTTATAACGCTGAAACTGTTGTCTGCATAGTTGGCGCCGACGGCTGTAAGCTTAAGGCTTTCGAGAAGGCCAAACAGCCCTTTGTCAATGTTTACAAGGAACTGACGCATGCTTTCCGGATCAAGATAGTACTTGAAGTAGTAGAGAAGGATGCTGTTGCGCATTGACAGGAATATGAACATAAAGAGGAAAACAATAAACATCAATACCCACTGCCTGTTGTGCACCAGATCCGTGAGGTCCTGCCTGAGTGAGCTCTTCTGCTGCGGGGGAGGGGCTATCCTCTCTTTTGTGGTGAAGAAGGTTATGAAGAAGAAGATTATTGCAAGGAGGCTGAAAATACCCATTGTGATCTGGTATCCCTTTGCACTGTCACCGGCACCGAAGTGGTTGACCATTGGCAGTGCGAATCCCATGATTGCAATGGTAGCAAGGGTGACCACAACAAATCTTACTGATGAGAGGCTGGTACGTTCCTTCATATTCCCGGTTATAACACCGCTGAGTGCCGAGTAGGGATTATTGTTTGCCGAGTAGACTGTCAGAAGGAGCAGGTAGGTTATATAAGCATAGATCAGTTTGCCGGTCCCCCCCAGGTTGGGTGTTCTGAAGGCCAGATACCCCAGAACGCCGAAAGGAATAGCGGTCCAAAGTATCCAGGGCCTGAATTTACCCCAGCGAGTGTTGGTACGGTCAGCAAGTGCACCGAAGATAGGGTCACAGACTGCTCCCCATAGCCTGGCAATCAGGAACAGCGTGGCAGCTGCCCCCGCCGAAAGCCCGAAAGTATCAGTGTAAAAGCTGAGCTGAAGCAGCATCATTGTCTGGAAAATGAAGTTGGCTGCACCGTCACCAAGACTGTAGCCCAGCTTCTCCCTGAAAGATAGTTTTCCTGTTGCGGATTGCATGGTCAATTGATTGTTAGAATTATACTTGTATAAGGTTGATAGAATCGCATTTGTACATGGCACCGCCATTTACGGTATAAAATGTTATTAAAAGTATATATTATGAATTAAATGCGCAACCGATTGCAAAAAATAATTCAGAAAATTTCAAAAATAGCAGTTTTCTTACTTATTTTGAGAAATTATGACCGGAATGAAGAAAAAAGGCGAAGTTACAATCTATGATATCTCCAGGGCTTTGAATATCTCTGCTTCGACGGTCTCGCGTGGCCTTAACAACAGCCCCCAGGTAAGGAAGGAATTACGGAAAAAGATAATGAATAAAGCCCGGGAGATGGGCTATCAGCATAATAAGTTTGCATCTAACCTCAGACAGAAGCGCACAAAGACCCTCGGGGTAGTAATCCCAAGAATTGACAGTCACTTCATGTCAACCGTAATTTCCGGCATGGAGAAGGTGGCTAATAATGCGGGTTATCAGCTGCTTATCAGTCAGAGCGAGGAATCTGCCACCCTTGAGGAAGCCAATATACAGGCACTGTTTAACAGCCGTGTTGACGGGCTGCTCGTCTCTCTCACCTATGAAACAAAGACAAAGGATGCATTTGCGGATATACTGCGAAAGGACATACCCCTGGTCTTTTTTGACAGGGTGTTTGATTGCGGCAATTGCGTCAGCGTGGTAATTGACAACTACAGAGCAGGATATGAGGCCACACAACACCTGATTGGTCAGGGGTGCAGAAAAATCGCACATATTGCAGGAAGCCTCAACAGGAATGTTTACAATGACAGGTACCGCGGATACCGCCAGGCGCTCACGGACAATTCGATGGACTTTAATGACAAGATGCTCATAATTACTGACCTGGGAGATGATCTGGGGGTATCAATAATCAATCATCTGTTGAACAGCGGTACCATGCCTGACGGCATCTTCACAGCCAATGACAGTTCGGCCGTATCTCTCATATGTGAACTGAAGCGAAAAGGATTCCGGGTGCCTGATGACGTTGCCATAGTGGGGTTTAATGATGATCCGGTGTCACGAATAGTGGAACCTAACCTGACAACGGTACATTACCCCGGCAGGGCCATGGGCGAGGTGGCCGCATCAACTATGATAAGGCTTCTTGAAGGTGAACAATTCGGAAAGATCAATTCAATAACCCTCAGTCATGAACTGATAATCAGGCAGTCATCGATCAGGCAGGGTCAACCGGAAAGCCATGAATAGAACTTTAACCACTCTGCTGATAATACTCTTTCTTGTTCCGTTATCGCCGGCACGGGCTGATGACGGGTACCGGCTCTGGCTCGGGTATAAGCCCGTAACTGACAGGGCCGCCCTGGAGAAGTACAGGCAAAGGTTCGGGAACGTAATGATAACCGGAGACTCACCGGTGATGAAGAGTGCCCGTGATGAGTTCATTGCAGGCCTGACGGAGCTCACCGGCCTGAAAGTCCGGGAAGTGAATTCACCGGAGGGACGGGGCATAGTCGTTGCCGGCACATTCAGCTCATCACCCTTCGTCGCCTCGCTTCTTTCTGATGTCAATCCCGGAACTACCGGGGAGGAGGGTTACATAATAAGAGGTATAAGGCAGGGGCGGAAAAACATTACAGTGGTAGCCTCCGATGGTGATCGAGGGGTGCTGTACGGACTCTTTCATCTTCTGAGACTCATAAGCACGGAATCACTGCCTGACAATCCTGATATCCTAGAACGTCCGGCCACGGCACTGCGGCTTCTCAATCACTGGGACAACCTTGACGGATCGGTTGAGCGCGGTTATGCCGGTGGCTCGATCTGGAACTGGCATCTTCTGCCTGGTTACATATCTCCACGCTACCGTGATTATGCCCGTGCCAATGCCTCTGTTGGCATCAACGGTACAGTCATCACCAATGTCAATGCAAATGCACTTGTACTTACTCCTCAATACCTTGCGAAGGTAGCCGCCCTGGCTGAAGTGATGAGGCCTTATGGCATAAAGGTTTATCTCACAGCACGTTTCAATGCACCTCAGGAGACTGGCAATCTCTCCACCTCTGATCCGCTTGACCCTGGCGTCATACGCTGGTGGAGGGATAAGGCTGCCGAGATATACTCATTGATCCCCGACTTCGGTGGTTTTCTTGTGAAGGCCAACTCTGAGGGGCAGCCGGGGCCACAGAACTATGGCCGTTCACATGCTGACGGTGCAAACATGCTTGCTGACGCCGTTGCACCGTATGGCGGAGTGGTTATGTGGAGGGCATTTGTATATGACAACAATGTGCCAGTCGACAGGGCAAAACAGGCATATAACGAATTTGTGCCTCTTGACGGCAAATTCAGGGACAACGTGCTGATTCAGGTCAAGAACGGTCCAATAGATTTTCAGCCCAGGGAACCCTTCCATCCGCTGTTTGGCGCCATGCCATCAACCCCCCTGATGATGGAGTTCCAGATTACCCAGGAGTATCTCGGCTGTGCCACCCACCTCGTGTACCTTGCACCCCTCTTCAGTGAGGTGCTGGAGAGCGACACATACGCTGCCGGCAGCGGATCAGAGGTCTCGAAGGTTATTGACGGCACGCTCTACAAACATACCCTGACCGGTATTGCCGGTGTGACAAACATCGGCAATGAAAGGAACTGGACCGGGCACCTCTTCGGACAGGCCAACTGGTATGCTTTCGGCAGGCTGGCCTGGAACCCGGAGCTGTCGCCTGCAGAGATAGCATCAGAGTGGATCAGGATGACAATCACCCATGATCCCGACATTGCCGGAGGAATAGAGGAAATGATGCTTGGCTCGCGCGAGGCAGCAGTCAATTACATGACACCCCTGGGCCTGCACCACATAATGGCCGAGGGGCATCACTGGGGGCCAGGCCCGTGGGTAGACCGGGGACGCCCCGACTGGACGTCAGTCTATTATCATCGCGCCGACACTGCCGGAATCGGATTTGACCGCACCACCTCAGGCAGTGATGCCGCGGGCCAATACTTCCCTCCCCTTGACTCGATGTTCAATGATCCGGAGAGATGCCCCGAAAACCTGCTGTTATGGTTCCACCACATGCCATGGGATCACGTGATGAAATCAGGAAGGAGTCTCTGGGACGAGATGTGCCTTAAATACCAGGAAGGTGTGAACAGGGTTAACGAATACCGTGAATTCTGGGAGTCACTGAGGGGCAGGATTGATGACGGACAGTTTGAGCATGTGAGACAGATGCTTGATATTCAGGCATATGAGGCACGATGGTGGAAAGACGCATGTCTCCTTTATTTTCAGACATTTTCACGTATGCCCATCCCCGACGGGGTGGAACAGCCACAGCATAGCCTGGAGTATTACCGTGGATTGAAGTTCCATTATGTTCCGGGCATCTGATTATCTTATAACGAAGCATAACCTGACCTTATGAATGACAGACACTGGGATACCCTCCTTAAGATAGTAAGAGGAGAAGAAACGCAGGAGCCCCCCGTGGGCTTTATTATAGACAGTCCCTGGCTTCCCGGCTGGTACGGTACCACGATACTCGAGTATTTCAGTGACCCTGTAACATGGTTCGAGGCCAACCTCCATGCCATGAAAGTATTTCCTGACGTAATGTTTTTTCCCGGTTTCTGGTCAGAGTATGGCATGTGCACCGAACCCTCTGCCTTCGGCACGAAAATGGTATGGACCGAAAACGATTTTCCACATCCCTTAAAACTGAATTGCACCACTGATGCTATTGCTTCGCTGGCGAAGCCATGCGTGAAGACCGACGGGCTTCTTCCGTTTGTCATAAGCAGGATGGCCAGGTACCACGACAAGGTTAAGGCATGTGGTTGTCACTACAGGTTTGCCTGCAGCCGGGGCCCGCTTAACATAGCTTCGTTCCTGTTCGGCACAACTGACTTCATGATGGCGCTGGCGCTCACCCCCGATGAGGTGCAGAAGGCGCTTACCGTCATCACCGACTTTATCATTGACTGGCTTGAACTGCAGCATGAAAAGTTCCCGGACATTAAGGGAGTATTGATCCTCGATGACATTGTAGGCTTTTTGGGTCAGTCTGATTTTGAGACCTTTGTGCTGCCTCATCTTAAGCGCATATACGCAACATTCAACCCTGAAGTGGGATTCTTCCACAATGATGCGGCCGGCCTCGTTACTGCTTCGTACCTGAAGGAGACAGGCATCAACCTCTTTAATTTCAGCTTCAATCACAGCATAACTGAGATGAGGAAATTGGCCGGTGACGGTATCATCCTGCTTGGCAACCTCCCGCCGAGAGACATTCTTGCCAAGGGTACTCCGGCTGATGTGGAGGCCGGTGTCATCAGCATGATGCGCGAGGCCGGCGACACAAAGGGAGTTATCTGGTCATGCGGAGGAGGAATGCCTCCTTATGCTTCTACAGAAAATATCCGTACTTTTATCACCGCAGTGAGAAATTATTCATAATACAAAATCCGTATGCTATTACTTGGTATTGATCTTGGCAGCTCATCAGTAAAAGTCTCCGTTATTGACGGAGGGAAAGGCAGAACTATCTCCGCCGCTTCTTATCCTCCGTCTGAGATGGAGATTTCCGCTCCTCTCCCCGGCTGGGCTGAGCAGGATCCTGAACAGTGGTGGAAAAACTTCACCCTGGCACTGGCAGCATGCCTGAAGCCGTTAGGGCCAAAACGGAAGAGCATAGGCGCAATCGGCATCTCATACCAGATGCACGGACTGGTGATGGTTGACAAAGAGAGGAAGGTACTCCGCCCTTCCATAATATGGTGTGACAGCCGGGCCGTGGAGACGGGTGAAAGGGCATTTGACAGGCTGGGGAAAGACTTCTGCCTGCACCACCTGCTCAACTCTCCCGGCAATTTCACGGCATCAAAGCTGGCCTGGGTAAAGGAGAACGAACCGGATATCTACAGGCAGATATACAAGATCATGCTTCCCGGCGATTATCTCGCCATGCGGCTGACGAATGAGATAAAGACTACCATATCAGGCCTTTCTGAAGGAATTTTCTGGGATTTCATGAGAAGTGAAGTATCACAGGAGTTACTTGACTATTACGGAATCTCACATGACCTGCTGGCTGATGCCCTGCCTTCCTTCTCCCTCCAGGGAGAGCTGACGGCTGAGGTAGCTGCCGAACTCGGGCTTACGCCCGGAATACCGGTATCCTACAGGGCAGGTGACCAGCCAAACAATGCATTGTCACTCAACGTCATGAAACCGGGAGAGGTAGCCACAACTGCCGGCACCTCCGGAGTAATTTACGGTGTCACTGACAAGACCCAGTTTGACCCGATGTCACGCATAAACACCTTCGTACATGTAAACCATACAAAAAGGCTGACGCGCCTGGGTGTGCTGCTCTGCATCAACGGAACAGGCATTCTTAACTCCTGGCTGAAGAAGAACACCGGCGCCGGGCTCACTTATCCTGAAATGAATGATCTGGCTTCTGCAGTGGAACCAGGGAGTAACGGACTATTCATCTTTCCTTTCGGCAATGGCGCCGAAAGGATGTTCGGGAACAGGGATATAGGAGCTTCGGTACACGGCCTCAATTTCAATATCCACCAGCAGGGACATCTTTACCGTGCCGCACAGGAGGCAATAGCCTACTCATTCCGCTACGGTCTTGAGATAATGAAGGAGACAGGCATCAACCCGACGGTAATCAGGGCCGGGGAGGCAAACATGTTCCTGAGCAAGGTGTTCAGGGATATCCTTTCAAGCCTGACATCAACAGTGATCACTTTGTACAATACTGACGGCTCAGTTGGGGCAGCCCGCGGTGCAGGGATAGGATGCGGTTTCTACAAGACGGAGGAGGAGGCCTTCCACGGCCTTGAGGTGACAGGCTCAAGCGAACCCGATCACCACATGGCTTTGATCTATGACGCGAGGTACAATGAGTGGCTCGACATTCTTGAAAACTATCTTTATGAATAATTATAAACCTATGACAAAAAAGAGTAAAAGTGAATTTTTCCCCGGAATCGGGAAGATTCAGTATGAGGGAAGGAACTCAAAGAATCCCCTGGCATTCAAATGGTATGACCCCGAAGCAAAGGTAGGCAGAAAGAAGATGAAGGATATCCTTCGCTTTGCGATAGCCTACTGGCATTCCTTCTGCGGCGACGGCACTGACACCTTCGGTGCGAAGACAAGGGATTTCCCTTATGACGGTCTGGAGGGTGATGAAAGGATCAGGGTCAAACTGGACATGGCTTTCGAATTCTTTGAAAAAATAGGAGCACCCTTTTATTGTTTCCATGATGTTGACCTCGTTGGTGACGGATCAGTCTTCGAGATTGAAAAGCGCCTCGAAAAGTGGGTGCCGATCATAAAGGCCAGGCAGAAGGAGACAGGAATGAAACTGCTGTGGGGTACGGCAAACGTCTTCGGGAATCCCCGTTACATGAACGGCGCTGCCACCAATCCTGATTTCAATGTACTCACCAATGTCGGTGTGCAGCTTAAGAATGCCATTGATGCAACAATTGCTCTGGGCGGACAGGGTTATGTTTTCTGGGGCGGGCGCGAGGGTTACCTCACCCTTCACAACACAGATATGAAGCGTGAGCTCGATCACCTGGCAATGATGCTTACCATGGCCCGTGACTATGGGCGCAAGAACGGCTTCAAGGGTCTGTTCTATATTGAGCCCAAGCCCATGGAGCCCACCAAGCACCAGTATGACTATGATGCAGCCACGGTAATTGGTTTCCTGAGGCACTACGGCCTTGACAAGGACTTCGCCCTTAACGTGGAGGTCAATCATGCCACCCTTGCCGGCCACTCTTTCCAGCATGACCTGCAGACTGCAGCCGATGCCGGCATGCTCGGCAGCATTGACGCCAACAGGGGAGACTACCAGAACGGGTGGGATACCGACGAGTTCCCGACAAACATAAACGAGATCACCGAAGCGATGCTGGTAATCATGATGGCCGGAGGCTTCAAAACCGGCGGCATCAATTTCGACGCACATGTACGCCGCAACTCCACCGATCCGGAGGACCTCTTCATTGCCCATATCAATGGCATGGATACCTTTGCCCGTGGACTGGTGATTGCTGACAGCATCCTGAAGGATTCAGATTACCTGAAAATGCGCAAAGCCAGGTACGCTTCGTTTGATCAGGGTAACGGCGCTCTCTATGAGAAGGGCAAGCTGACCCTCGAGGACCTTCGTGAGCTGGCCAAAAAGGTTGGTGAGCCGAAAAAGATCAGCGGCAAGCAGGAGCTTTATGAGCAACTGATAAACATGTATATTATCTGACAGATCAATGGCTGTCTTCACGCCCCTCCGGCGCTGGCAGCCTGCATTCCGTCCTTTCAGCAGGCAGTCTGCCGGAAAAAGATTGCTTGCACTGACAGAGAGGATCATCAAGGGTCCGCTCTTCGGATGCAGGATGTGCGGCAACTGCCTGCTGCAGGAGACTGCATTTATATGTCACATGGCGTGTCCCAAGGGGATACGCAACGGCCCGTGCGGCGGGGTGAACAATGGCTACTGCTATGTTGACCCCTCACGCCGCTGTGCCTGGAACCTGATTTATGAGCGGTCACGGCGCATGCACCGGGAACACAAGCTTCTGGAGGTGCTGCCACCCGTAGACTGGGAGAAGGCCGGAACTGAGACATGGGGCGAAGTGGTTCGCACGGCACGGGAAACAGGCATCAGGAATATATTTGTCCCCTCCCGGAGGAAAGGCCAGACCATGGGCAGCGTACTGGAGGAAAGTATTTTCAAACCCATCCGCCAGCCCGACTGGTGGAAAGGTGACTCAGAGTACCATCCACCTGCCGTTTCCGGACCTCAGTCATCACTCGAGACAGAGCTGCGCAGCGGCAGGTTTGTCATCACTGCCGAGGTGACACCTCCGCTTACTGCCTCCACGGTGAAGCTGCGTGAAAAGATACTGATGGTCATGCCTTATGTCTCGGCAGTCAATTTTACTGACGGATCATCAGCGGTACCGAGGATGTCAGGCGCTGCCTGCTCTGCCGTGGCGGCCTCACTCGGTGCCGACCCGGTTATGCAGATCTCGGCGCGTGACAACAACCGCAACAGCCTGCAGTCTATGGCCATAGGCGCCAATGCCCAGGGTGTGTACAACATACTGTGCCTCTCGGGCGACAGCCCCAGGGTGGGCCGCGCTCCATGGTGCAGCATGAACATCATCGACGTCGACTCGGTGCAGATGCTATGGATACTGAGAAGGATGCGTGATGAGGGCATTTACCTTGATGGAAGGGAGATAAAAAACAGACCGAAGCTCTTCCTTGGCGCTGCTGCTGCCCCGTTTGCACTTGATCCGGCAATGCAGGCCATCCGTATACGCAAAAAAGTCAATGCCGGGGCCCAGTTCATTCAGACAAACCTGGTCTTTGATCCTGACCGCCTCGATCCATGGCTGGAACAGCTTGAAAAGGAGAACCTTCTTGACAAGGTTTTCATTCTTGTGGGTATCAGCCCAATCAAATCACTCTCCGTTGCCCGATATCTGAATGAGAATATACCGGGAGTGACCGTGCCGGAGCGGGTGATGCAGAGACTGGCAGATGCCGGTGACCGTTTCACCGGGGAGAGCATTGACATCACCGTTGAGACACTGTTGAAGCTTAAGTCAAAAAAGGGAATCAGTGGAGTACATATAATGCCACTGGGCTGGGAAGATGCCATCCCTCTGATAATAAAGAAAGCAGCACATGAAACTACTGACTTCAAAGGAGCTGGCCAGGGCCGCCAATCTTGACATTCCGGGCGGGGTGGTGATTGCCAAAGCCCTGATGCAGATCTTCCGTTACAACAAGCTTAACAGGGTCTACACAAATACCTATGACAGTGACCCCGCAATTTTTATCAATTCCATCCTTGACCACCTTGACATCAGGTATGACATACCTGAAAATGACCTCGAGAATATTCCGCTGACGGGCCCCTTCATTACGGTCTCGAACCATCCCTTCGGCGGGATTGACGCTCTTATACTTCTGAAGATACTTGCCCGCCGGCGTTCTGATGTCAGGGTGATGGCCAACTTCCTGCTGCAGAAGATTGATCCGCTTAAGCATCTTATCGTTCCTGCCGATGCAGAAGGAGAGAGGTATCAGGGAAAGGTATCCCTCAAAGGGATGGAAGAGGCGATGAATCATGTCAGGGAGGGCCATGGCCTGGCTCTTTTCCCCGCAGGGGAGGTCTCAGCCTACCATTCGGAATCAGGACTGATAACTGACATGGAGTGGCAGGAGCAGATACTGCGCGAGATAAAGATGGCTGAGGTGCCGGTCATTCCGGTCTATTTTCACGGCACCAACTCAAGGTGGTATCATATACTGGGGCGCATTCACCCGTTGCTGAGTACTGCAAAGCTGGGCTCGGAACTGTTTAACAAGCGTCACAAGGTCATCAGGGTACGCATCGGACGGTCACTGTCAGTCAGTGAGCAGGCCGGATTCGGAGACATTGCCCGTTTCGGACGTTACCTCAGGGCCCGCACCTATTCACTCGGCTCATCCCTGGAGGCTAAACCTTTCTTCGCCGGTCTGGCACGACGGCGCAACAAGCGGCAGGAACCGGTTGCCCCTCCGTCTGACAGAGCAACGCTTGCCGCTGAGATTAGTAACATAAGACGGACACATGAACTGTTTGCCATTGGTAACTTCGTTGTCCTTTTTGCCCCTACACGGGCTATCCCGAACCTTATCAGGGAGATCGGCAGGATGCGCGAGGTGACCTTCAGGGCAGTCGGTGAAGGGACCAACAGAGCGACCGACCTGGATGAGTATGATTTCTACTACCACCACCTGGTTATCTGGGATGAGGCAGCCGGTGTACTCGTCGGGGCTTACCGCGTTGGAAAGGGAAGAGAGATTATCAGCCAGTATGGTATCAAGGGTTTTTATATCAACTCCCTGTTCAGGATACGCAAGTCATTTGAACCTGTCCTGGCTGAATCTCTTGAGTTGGGACGCTCATTCATCGTGCAGGAGTACCAGAAAAAGGCGATGCCACTGTTCCTTCTCTGGAAGGGTCTTCTGACAGTGCTGCTGCAGAATGCCGGATACCGGTTTCTTATAGGCCCGGTGAGCATCAGCAATGAGTTCTCGGCGTTTTCCAAATCCCTGATAGTTGAATTTGTCAGGAGCAACTACTTTGACCGGGAGATGGCCAGGTACATCAGGCCGAGGAAGAAGTTCACGCCCCAGATAGACAGGCGTATTGACAGTGAGATTATCATCTCATCAGCGGAAAGGGATATCAATAAGGTGGAAAAGGTGGTCAGTGATGTGGACAAGGGTTACCGGATACCGGTGCTGCTGAAGAAATACCTTGAGGTCAATGCCCGGATCATCGGCTTCAATGTTGACCCTGATTTCAACAATTGTCTTGACGGGCTGATCATGCTGGACATTCACAATCTCCCTGCCGGATTTGTCAGTTCCCTGTCGAAGGACCAGAACGAGGCAGAGGTGGCACGGCGGCTGAGACGCAGGGATAGTTAGGTATTTCCCTCTTACATCCTTAATACATGGTATGTAAAATCGTAGCGGCAGATCTCGGATCTGCCGCTACCATATATGTTTATTTACCGGATATCAATAGAATTTGTACCTCATATCCTTGACCTCGTTCTTGTCGCGCAGGGCCTGGTAGGCTTCGTATGAAGCACGGATCTGATAGCTGGAGTTCATTCTCTCCTTCACCATTTCCAGGTCTTCGGCAGCCACGGGAGTGACCTCACTGACCATGAACATGTAGACACCGTTGTTGCCTTCAACCGGTTTTGAAAGTTTACCGGCCTCAGAGGCTGATGCTGCGGATATCAGGGCGGGCTCTATCCCGGCGCCGGGGATTGAGTATGACCTGAAGTTGATGCCGCTGGCATCCTGAACGGTTGTGTTGTAATGAGCGGCAATCTCATTGAGGCTCTTGCCTTCGGCTTCAAGCTTTTTCATTTCTGCAGCAATGATCTCCGCCTTTTTCTTCTTTGCCAGGATGAACCTGATTTCTGAAGCTACATCCTCCACGGGTGCAACTCCTTCTTCCTGGGCCCTGCTGCAGTAGGCAACCACATACTGGTCAGGAAGCTCGAACACTGCCTGATTGCTGTTGTCAGTGATAATGCTGCCCGCCTTGCTGTTCTGGAAGAGGGCCATGACAAGTTCTCTTGACTGTGTCAGGCCGGGAAGCTCCTTCTGGTCAGGTGTAACGTTCAGGGCAAGTTTCTTGTTGAGATTGCCCTCAGCCACAGCCTTGTTGAACTTCTCGTATGTCTCATTGTTCCCGGCAAAATATGAAGCATCAGAATAGATGCGCTGCGTTGTCATGCTGCCGGGGATGATCTGACGGTCAACGATGCCTATGTCATACTTCCTTACCCGGCGGCTCTGGTCAATTATCTTGATGATATGTATGCCGTAGGTCGTCTCTGCCGTCACAATGTCACCCTTTTTATTACTGAAGCAGGCATTATTGAAGGGTATCACCATCATCCCTTCGCTGAACCATCCGAGGTCGCCTCCTACCTGTGCCGAGCCCTGGTCATCGGAGTTGGCCATTGCCAGCAGGTTGAAGTCAATCCCTGACCTGACGAGCGCAATAAGGCTGTCAGCTTCTTTTCTAGCCTGTGCAAGGGTTCTGTTTGCGTTGGGAGAGAGAAGAATATGTGCTGCCCTGACAGAATCAGGACGATCGGCTATGTCAATTATGCGTGCCAGTTTGAAGGTTTCGTCCTCAAGATAAGGCCCGAGAACGGTAGTTTTGTCGCCTGTCTCAGCCAGTGGCCTCAGGCTTTCAGGAAGATCATCCATTGTCAGGTAAGAGCCGGTATACCTGGTGTCAGCCGTCAGGTTGATATACTGAATCACTTCAGTTGCTGCAGCGAAGTTCTCCTTCTCATTGACAGCCCAGGTCTCGGTCTCCTTGATGTCTTCCTCCGAGGGAGCAATCTCAAAGGTTATATACTCAATATCCCTGGAGGCACCACGCTTGAATTGATCCTTGTGCTTGTCGTAGTAGCTCCTGATCTCGTCAGAGGTAACCTTCACCAGACTGTCAGGAATAGATGCATAGTTGCGCACCATATAGCTGAAGCTGACAGTGTTCTCATGGAGGCTGTTCTCATACTCCGACTGTTTGCCGGTGACATAGAGACCCTTTGACATCAGGTTGACCAGCTTGGTATTGAGCCTGTCATTGATTATCTGATCCTCGAAGAAGAGCCAGTATTTTTTTGTTGCGTCATCAGTCTCGGTGGCCTTCAGGAAATTAACAAGGAATGATTCATTGAAGGTGCCGGTGCCGGGGTCAGTAAAAAGCTGCCTGACAATAGGATGGCGGTCGTCACCAAAGACGAGCATCTCCACCTCGTCAGGGCTGACGCCAAGGCCCACCTGCCGGTAGGTTTTGCCCATCAGCTTCTCTGAGAGCATCTGCTGCCATACCTGTTCCCTCAGGCTCTGCATCATTTCTTCATTGATTTCTGTAGAGCCAGACATTTTGTATATATCTGCAAGGTCCTGAACACGGGCTTCGAACTCCTGGTATGACACGGACTCCCCGTCAATAGTGGCAAGCTGATAATATTTGTTTGCCTTTCGGCGCTGGGAAGTGTTGCTTCCGAAAAAATCACTCACTATAAAGAGAAGCAGTGAAATACCTATCACAATTGCCAGAAGCGGCCCTGCTTTCTCTCTTAAATCCTGAAGTATTGCCATCTGAATACTAATTAAACAATGAATCTTACCTCTTGAAAAATACAGGCGACAAATATAACAAAATTCAGTTAAACAAAAGGATGGACCTCCCTCTCATTTTATTTAACTTCCGAAGAAATATCATGAGCTTCTGATTATCCGGCAAACGGTTGATTTATTATCAGTAATTATGGTTTGCAATACCCTCTGTTGAAGAGGGCATTATTTTTGCTGCAGATTACGGGTGCCGGTAATTAATGAAACGGCCGGACGTTAACATTAATAACAATCATTACTTTTGTACAAAACAGTATCGTGTCCGGAATGAACAGATTAATAATATTGATAGTTGCTGTTACCCTTCTCTGCCCATCTGTGCTTCAGGCACAGAAACGGAAGATGGAACGCGCATACGACGCATACAACGCCGGAAGCTATTATGAGGCAATAGACTATTTCAAGGATGTCTACTCCAAGACTCGTGATAAGCAGCTGAAATCTGACATGGTATTTATGGTGTCAGAGTGCTACCGCCTCATCAATGACCCGAAAAATGCCGAACTGTGGTACAAAAGAGCTGTCAGGTCGCCTTTCCCGAAACCTGAAGCGCAGTACTGGCTGGCAGAGAGCAACAAGAAGCTGGGACGGTATCCCGAGGCCATAGAGGAGTTCCGTGAATACCGCAGGCTTGTGCCGGGAGATCCCCGTACCGAGCAGCAGATACGCTCATGCGAGCTTGCCATGCAATGGCAGTCAGCGCCTGAATCCTATAACGTCGAAGAACTGAAGGAAGTCAATACAGGGAAATCTGATTTCAGTCCCGCCTATGGCCGCGATGATCATGGTCTGTTATGGTTCACCTCCTCGCGCGATGATGCCAGGGGTAACAAGGAGCACGGGGCAACAGGACAGAGCTTTACGGATATCTTCGAGACCAGGCTTGACAAGAAAGGCAAGTGGAGCACTCCGGTGCCTGTTGATTTCCTGAACAGTGAATTCGAGGACGGAACCCCCTCATTCTCATTTGACTACTCAGAGGTGTGGTTCACGCGCTGCGAGGCTGGTAAGCGCGAGAGCAAGGGATGTGTCATAATGTATTCAACCCGCGAGGGCATCCGCTGGAGTGACCCGGTAAAGGTTGATCTCCTGGCAGACTCCCTTGTTGCAGCCCATCCCTCAATATCACCTGACGGGCAGACTCTCTATTTTGTCTCCGATATGCCGGGAGGATTTGGTGGCAAGGATATATACCGCACTACACGAACCTCGCCGGGAAGTGCATGGTCACGCCCGGAAAACCTGGGCGCTGATATCAATACCCGGGGCAACGAACTCTTCCCCTTCATACGTGAAAACGGAACGCTCTATTTCGCCTCCGACGGACACATCGGCATGGGCGGACTAGATATCTTTAAGGCTACGCCGCAGGGCGGCGAAAGCTGGAGCGTTGAGAACATGAGGCCGCCAATCAACAGCCCGGCAGACGACTTTGGCATCACCTTCGAGAGAGATGCAGAGAAGGGTATCTTCAGTTCGTCACGCAAGGGGAGGACTTATGATGACCTCTACACCTTCGAGATGCCGCCTCTGCTCTTCAGCATCACGGGCCTCGTCAAGGATGAAAAAACGGCTCTTCCCATACAGGGAGCCACCGTGCAGCTGATAGCCAGCGACGGCGCCAATATGCAGACAGAGACGGGTAATGCAGGCGACTTCAAATTCAGCCTGAGACCGGAGGTTGATTACATTTTCCTTGCCTCCAAGAAGGGCTACCTCAACGGGAAGGAAAAAGAGACGACAAGAGGACAGGACAAGAGCCGCGAATTCATGGCCACCATACTGATGACCCCCATCGACAGGCCTATCGAGCTTCCGAATATATTCTATGACTTCGGCAAATGGGACCTCAGGCCTGAATCAATGGTTTCACTTGACAAGCTGGTAGAGACCCTCAACGACAATCCGACGGTGACCATCGAGCTTATGTCGCACACCGACTCCCGTGATACCGAGGAGTTTAACCTCGATCTGTCACAGAAGAGGGCACAGTCGGTTGTTGACTACCTGATAGGCAAGGGAATAGCTGCTGACAGGCTTACTGCCAGAGGCTACGGCGAAGCGAGCCCGAAAGTGGTCGATGATGAGATCATGAAGGATGCTCCGTTCCTGCGCCCGGGTGCATCGCTTACCGAGCAGTACATCAACAGCCTCGCCAACGATGAGCAGAAAGAGATAGCCCATCAGGTCAACCGTCGTACTGAGTTCAGGGTGCTTCGGACCGACTATGAACCTGCAAAATAATTAAGAACCGGGGACGGGGTTATGACAGACAGATCACGCTACGCATTGAGAGGAGTCTCTTCAGGAAAGGCTGAAGTTCATGCTGCAATCAGCCGTGTTGACAAGGGCCTCTTTCCCCGGGCATTCTGCAAGATAATACCTGACATGCTGGGAGGTGATCCTGCCTGTTGCAATATAATGCATGCTGACGGCGCCGGAACCAAGTCGTCACTGGCATATATTTACTGGAAGGAGACGGGCGACCTGTCGGTCTGGAAGGGGATAGCCCAGGATGCCGTGGTAATGAATCTTGACGACCTGCTATGCGTAGGAGTAACTGATAATATTCTTCTATCATCAACTATAGGAAGGAACAAGAACCTTATTCCCGGTGAGGTGATAAAAGCCCTGATAGAAGGCACGGAGGAGTTCCTTGCCCGGATGAGGGATGCCGGCATCGGGATATGGTCAACGGGAGGAGAGACGGCTGATGTGGGTGACCTGGTCCGTACGGTGATTGTTGACTCCACGGTGACAGCCCGGATAGCCCTGGCTGATGTCATTGACAATGCGAACATCAGGTCGGGGGATGTTATTGTGGGGCTTGCATCGTTTGGCCAGACAACATATGAGAGTGAGTACAACGGTGGTATGGGAAGCAACGGGCTGACCTCTGCACGGCACGATGTGTTTGGCAAGTACCTTTCCGGCCTTTATCCCGAGAGCTATGACGGTGCTATTCCCGGGGAACTCGTTTACAGCGGACCGATGCGGCTTACCGATCCCACAGCGGTGCCGGGCGTCAATGCAGGCAGACTGGTTTTATCACCCACACGCACCTATGCACCGGTGATAAGGAAGGTATTGGATGTTATGCGGCCTGCCATACACGGGATGGTGCACTGTTCAGGCGGCGGGCAGACCAAGATCATGCATTTCATTGACAACCTGCATGTGGTCAAGGATAATCTTTTCCCGGTACCACCGCTGTTTGAACTGATTCAGAAGAGTTCCGGCACACCGTGGGATGAGATGTACCGTGTGTTCAACATGGGTCACCGCATGGAGCTTTATGTTGATGAGGCAGATGCTGCCGCGATCATTGAAATTGCTTCATCATTCAATCTTGATGCCCGTGTAGTAGGGCGCTGTGAGCCTGCCGCAACCCGCAGGCTTACAATCAGTACTGACCAGGGGAAATTTGTTTACTGATCCTCTTCAGCGCATAACTGCCCGCAACCAAAAACCCCACACCACAACCCTTTTGCCATAATATCCTGCACCCAACCCACTGCCACTTAATTACTAATTGCTCATTGCCAATTGCCAATTCAGCTTCGCTGCATTTTCTGTCGTCGCCCGGCATAGTTTTGCAAAGCAACACTTTTGCTCGTCGTGGCAAAATCCGAGTAAGCTCGTCTTCTGCTCACCGACTTACCGCAAAAGTTCAAGCAAGCTTGACTCTGCACTCACTCCTAAGAAAATTGCTCATTGCTCATTGTTCATTGTTAATTGCTAATTGCCAATTGTCTTATATTGATTACATTTGCACCCTGAAATTTTGCATCTGATGGCAAACAATCTTATTCTTGACAGGCTGACTGGCATAAAGAAGCGTTTTGTGGAGGTGGGTGAGCTTCTTGCCTCCCCTGACGTAATGTCTGATATGAAGCGCTATATAAAGCTTAACAAGGAATACAAGGAGCTCAAACCTGTGGTTGAGGCGTATGAGAAATACAAATCCTCCATTGACAATCTCGAAAGTGCAAAGGAACTTCTCTCCTCGGAAAAGGATGAGGAGATGCGTGAGATGGCCAAGGATGAGATAGATATGCTTTTGCAGTCTATTCCGGAGATGGAGGAGGAGATCAGGTATCTTCTCCTGCCTGCTGACCCGGAGGATGAAAAGAATGCTGTCATGGAGATCCGTGCCGGTACAGGGGGTGACGAGGCAAGTATCTTTGCGGGGGACCTCTTCCGCATGTATTCGAAGTATATAGAGGAACAGGGCTGGAAGATTGATTTGAACTACTATACCGAAGGCACTGCAGGAGGGTACAAGGAAATAGTATTCAACGTGATAGGTGACGGTGTCTATGGTATCCTGAAGTATGAGTCGGGTGTCCACCGCGTTCAGCGGGTGCCTCAGACCGAGACACAGGGCCGCGTCCACACATCGGCAGCAACGGTGGCGGTGCTTCCGGAAGCCGGCGAGTTTGACATAGAGATCCGCAACGAGGATATCCGCAAGGATACTTACTGCTCTTCGGGTCCCGGCGGACAGAGCGTCAACACTACCTATTCGGCAATCAGGCTGACACATATCCCCACAGGGGTCGTGGTTACCTGCCAGGACGAAAAGTCACAGATCAAGAACCTTGAGAAGGCGATGAGGGAGCTTCGCACTCGTCTCTATAACCTTGAATACCAGAAGTACCTCGACGAGATCTCAAAGAAGCGCAAGACAATGGTGTCTACGGGCGACAGGTCGGCCAAGATACGCACATACAACTATCCGCAGGGACGGGTTACTGACCACCGCATCAACACAACCCTTTACAACCTGCCGTCAATTCTTGACGGGAACATCCAGGAGCTGATTGAAAAGCTGCAGATGGCTGAGAACGCTGAGCGTCTGAAGGCGCATGACTTATAAAATATGATATCATGACCGCGAGGGAATTATTCCAGCATATTCTTAAAAAGAAGTCCTTCCTCTGTGTCGGTCTCGATCCCGAGATCTCCAAACTGCCGGCATGCCTGGCAGAGCTGGAAGAACCGATTTTTGAGTTTAACAGACAGATAATAGATGCCACCCACAGGTATGCGGTGGCCTATAAGCCAAATTTCGCCTTTTATGAGTCCTATGGCGCAAGAGGCATGGCAGCACTGGACAAGACAGTGAGGTATATCAACAAGCTTGACACAAATATCTTCATCATAGCTGACGCCAAGCGGGGTGACATAGGCAACACCTCAAAGATGTATGCCAGGGCGGTTTTCGGGGAGATGCCGTTTGACGCGGTGACCGTTGCGCCATACATGGGAGAAGATTCTGTTACGCCGTTTCTCTCCTACGGAGGCAAATGGGCAATCATTCTTGCGCTTACCTCAAACAGGGGAGCCGATGATTTCCAGTATCACACCGATAAAGGTCAGCGGCTTTTTGAGCGGGTACTGACTCTCTCTCAGCGGTGGGGCACCACTGACAACCTGATGTATGTTGTAGGTGCAACAAGGGCTGAGATGCTTGCTGACATTCGTAAGATTGTGCCGGATCATTTCCTTCTTGTGCCAGGTGTAGGTGCACAGGGAGGCAGCCTTGAGGAGGTTGCCCGGTATGGCATGAATAATCAGTGCGGCCTGCTGGTAAACTCATCGCGGGGTATAATCTATGCGGATTCATCCGACAACTTTGCCGACGTTGCCGGCGAAAAAGCCCGTGAGATGCAGGAGGAGATGGCCCTGTACCTGGCAGACAGGTTTAAAATCTGACCAGCCGGCATCTGGCACTGCCTGCCGGCTTTAAATGGCTTGTTTGCTGCACATTACGCACTGACGCCTCTCGCCGCAGCAATAAGCCTTTCCGCTTGCATACTGACGCCTCTCTCCGCTGCAGTATGCCGTTCCGTTTGCGCACTGATGCCTCTCTCCACTGCAGTATGCCGTTCCGTTTGCGCACTGACGCCTCTCTCCACTGCAGTATGCTTTTCCATTTGCACACTGACGCCTCTCTCCGCAGCAATAAGCCTTTCCGCTTGCATACTGACGCCTCTCTCCGCTGCAGTATGCCGTTCCGTTTGCGCACTGATGCCTCTCTCCACTGCAGTATGCCGTTCCGCTGATGTACATACTGTATTAAACCGTCACAGCCGGGGCTTTAATCAGCCTCTTCACAGGGTATGGAGTTAAGGAGTTATTATCTCCGTCACATCAATTTTTGATTGCTTCGTCGGATTATTATGGGGCTCCCCGTAACACCTCCTTTTTTTTGTGCTTTTGGAACATTGTTATTAAATTTGATAAGCTGCATTTCTTAAATAATACCGACCATGAAAGAAGAGTTCATCCACTGGTTGTGGAAAAACCAGTTCTTTGACGGCAGGAGTCTGTGCGACAGGGAAGCCGGCTCCATCGGGGTGATAACCCCGGGAGTGTACAACCGTGATTCAGGACCTGATTTTTTTAACACCAGGTTGATAATAGGAGGTACCGAGTGGGCCGGCAACACTGAGATACATGTCAATGCCTCCGACTGGTACCGTCACGGCCATCACATTGATCACGCTTATGACAATGTCATCCTGCACATTGTATATAATGAGGATGCAGACGTCTATACTGCTTCCGGCCGCAGGCTGATAACCATCCGCCTCGTTTTTGATCCTGTATTGTGGGAAAACTACCTCGATTTCATGAATAATCCTTCTCCGCTGCCCTGCAGCGGACTGATAGGACTTACTGACGGTTTCAGGATCAAGCACTGGCTGTGGTCGATTGCCGTTGAACGTCTCGAAAGGAAGCATGACGATATCAGGGAGATTCTGTCAAAGACCGGCAATGACTGGGAGGAGACTCTTTACCGGCTGGTAACCCGTTACTTTGGTTTCAGGGTAAACACTGATCCCTTCGGGATGCTTGCCGCCCGCCTTCCTCTTAAAATCATAAGGAAGCACTCTGACCAGCTCATACAGGTTGAGGCCCTGCTGTATGGCACAGCGGGGTTGCTTGACGAGGCTCTTTTCAGGGAGGCGGTGAACGACAGTTATTATCTCCTGCTGTTGAGGGAGTACCGTGTGCTTCGCGCCAAGTATTCACTTCAACCCGTTGACGGCTGGCTCTGGAAGTTTCACAGGCTGCGGCCCGCCAATTTCCCGACTGTCAGGCTCTCCCAACTGGCGGCGCTGCTCAGCCACAGTGATGGTCTCTTCTCGAGGGTACTCGGCTGCAGTGACCGCGAGAGCCTCCGTGCACTGCTGAGCGTCAGCGCCTCTTCTTACTGGAACAATCACTACCAGTTCGGACGCGAGGTGCCGCCGGTGGCGGGTCGCGCCGGCAGGCAGTCTGCAGACCTGCTCATCATCAATGCCATTGTGCCACTGCTCTTCGTCTACGGCAAGGTCAGGCAACAACAGGAGTGGTGTGACAGGGCAGTGGAGATACTTGACTCTCTGCCTCCGGAAAAGAATAGCGTGGTGACCGACTTCACCCGGGCGGGGCTGAAGCCGGAGTCGGCCTTTGCTTCTCAGGCTCTGCTGGAGCTGAGAAACATGAGATGCAGGTATCACAGGTGTCTCGACTGCACCATAGGGTCATCGCTCATTGCCATGGGTCAGAAAATCAGGAGGTCAGACTCGCTTTTTCTGGAGCCCTGACACGCTTCCGCTAGTCAGGTATTCACGTCCCGGGGCAGATGAAGGCTCCTCCGGTGCATTACTCCCCCTCCCGGGCTGGCAAGCGCTCTTCCGGCATATTGCCCCCCTCCCGGCGCAGGCAATCTCTTCTCCAGCATATTACCCCGTTTCCGGGACAAGTAACTGCTCCTCCGGCATATTGTCCCCCTTCCCGGGGGCGTCTCAGCCGGGTTATTAACAATTAAATAAAGTTTTTAGCACGCGCAACTACTGGCATTCAATTTGCATCATTTATACATAAGTCCGCGAGTGCTTCACTTCCCCGCATGCTGCTGAGGCTGCCCGGCGTTAAATACAAAAAAAATTTGTTCAAATTGTTTGAATTATTACAAAATAGAGTTGTATCTTTGCGTTCCAAAATTGGAGAAATTATTAACAATCTATTGGATAAGGATATGTATTTGACCACGGAGAAGAAACAGGAATTTTTCAGGACATTCGGATCATCAGAGTTGGACACAGGCAGTGCTGAGGGTCAGATTGCTCTTTTCTCCTATAGGATTTCGCACCTCACCGAGCATTTGAAGAAGAACAAGAAGGATTTCAGTACGCAGAGGGCGCTGACCAATCTGGTCGGAAAAAGAAGGCGTTTGCTCGACTATCTGAAAGACAAGGATATCAGCAGGTATCGTGAGATCATCAAGGCACTGAACCTCCGAAAATAAGCAAAAAAGGCAATTTCATATTGCCTTTTTTAATTCCCGGAGAGAAATGCCCCTTGACTATCATTTATCCCGTAATAATCAGTAGTTTAGATGTATAAGTTAATCGAAAAAAGCATTGACCTTGGCGATGGCCGGTCAATAGTAATTGAAACGGGCAAGCTGGCCAAGCAGGCCGACGGTGCTGTGGTTGTAAGGATGGGTAAGACCATGCTTCTGGCAACCGTCGTTGCAGCTAAGGATGCAAAGGAAGACACAGACTTCATGCCGCTGTCCGTAGAGTACAAGGAAAAGTATGCGGCATCGGGCCGCTTTCCCGGAGGCTTCCTCAAGAGAGAGGCAAGGCCCGGTGACAATGAGATTCTGATCTCACGACTGGTTGACAGGGCGCTGCGTCCGCTCTTCCCGGACGACTATCACGCGGAAGTGTTTGTAACCATTAACCTCATCTCGGCCGAGAAGGATATCATGCCTGACGCGCTTGCCGGACTCGCTGCATCAGCGGCACTGGCAGTGTCTGACATACCTTTCCATGGCCCGATATCAGAGGTAAGGGTATCAAGGGTTAACGGCGAGTTTATCGTCAATCCTACATTTGATCAGGTGGAGATTGCGGACCTTGACATCATTGTCGGAGCAACATATGAGAATATCATGATGGTTGAGGGTGAGATGAAGGAGGTTTCAGAGGATGTCATGCTCGAAGCGCTGCGCATCGCCCATGAGGCTATCAAACCGCAGTGCGTTGCACAGAAGGAACTCTCTGAAATGGTCGGAAAGTCAGTAAAGAGAGAGTACTGTCATGAAAATAATGATGAGGAACTCCGCAAGAAGATATGGGATGAGACCTATGACAAGTGTTACAGTCTGGCTGCCAGCGGCTCTGACAAGAAGACCCGCACTGACGGCTTTGAAGCAATAAAGGCTGAGTTCCTTGCACAGTTCCCGGAGGATGCACCGGCAGATGAGATGCTGGTGAACAGGTACTTCCATGATGTGGAGAAGGAGGCTGCCCGTCGTCTTGTGCTTGATGAGCACAGGCGTCTTGACGGCCGCAAGCTTGATGAGATCCGCCCCATCTGGTGTGAGATTGATCCGCTTCCTGCAGCCCATGGCTCAGCTATCTTCACCCGCGGTGAGACACAGTCGCTCACCACTGTCACCCTTGGCACCAAGCTTGACGAGAAGATGATTGACGAGGTGCTCAAACAGGGTTCCGAGAAATTCACGCTTCACTATAACTTTCCCCCTTTCGCCACCGGCGAAGCCAAACCATTGCGCGGTACCAGCCGCAGGGAGATAGGTCACGGGAACCTGGCACACAGGGCTCTCAAGAACATGATGCCGCCCGAGGAGACCAATCCATACGCAATACGTGTGGTATCAGATATCCTCGAATCAAACGGCTCATCATCGATGGCAACCGTCTGCGCCGGGACACTGGCCCTCATGGATGCAGGTATACAAATTGCCAAGCCGGTTTCCGGTATCGCTATGGGGCTGATTACTGACAAGGACGGGAAGAAATTCGCAGTTCTTTCAGATATACTGGGTGATGAAGACCATCTCGGCGATATGGATTTCAAGGTCGCAGGCACCCGCGATGGCATTACCGCAACACAGATGGACATCAAGGTTGACGGTCTTTCGTTCGAGGTTCTCAAACAGGCGCTCGAACAGGCGCGTCGTGGCAGGATGCACATCCTCGACGTCATGGAAGAGACCATTGCCGAGCCCAGGCCTGACCTCAAGCCTCATGCACCGAGAATAGAGAAGATTTTTATACCCAAGGAGATGATAGGTGCTGTGATAGGCCCCGGCGGAAAGATTGTACAGGATATTCAGGCCACCACAGGTGCAACTATAGTTATCGAGGAGACCAACGGCCAGGGTGTGGTCGATGTCTTTGGCGAGAACTACGAGGTTATCAGGGCGGCCCTTGACCGTATCAACGCTATATGTGCTGTTCCTGAGGTAGGAAAGGTCTATACCGGCAAGGTGAAAACCATAACACAGTTCGGTGCGTTTGTTGAGATTCTCCCGAACAAGGACGGACTGCTGCACATCTCGGAGATGGACTGGAAGAAGGTAGGCACTGTTGAGGAGCTCTTCAAGGAGGGTGACACTGTTGAGGTGCAGCTTATTGAAATTGACCAGAAGACCGGCAAGCTGAGGCTCTCGCGCAAGCCCCTCATCCCGAAGCCGGAAGGCTGGGTTGAACCGCCCAGGCGCGAACATACGGAAAGAAAGGAGCGTCAGGGATCACGTGACGGAAACCGCGGTGATCGCGGAAACCGTGACCATCGCCCGCATGACCGCCGTCGTGACAACAACCGGCAGAAATCCGATTGATCAATCACAACTGACAGAAATCCGGTGGATCATTACAACCGGCAAAAATCCCCGGTTGATCATCCAGGATAGTTATTAAGGCGGAGGCTGTCTCATAAAAGGGACAGCTTCTCTTTTGTGCACCCTGTTACAACTATTTCGCGGAAACGCGGGTCTTCGATTTATTTGCATTGTGAAGGCTAAATGTTAATTTTGATATCCGGTGCAATGTGGCAACAGGGATGGAGAACATAAAGTACAACTATATTGTTATTGAGGGGAATATCGGTGCGGGAAAGACTACCCTGGCGTCAATGATTGCAAGGGACTGCAATGCCAAACTGATCCTTGAACGGTTTGCCGATAACCCTTTCCTCCCCAAATTCTACAATGATCCCGCACGGTACGCCTTCCCCCTCGAGCTATCCTTCCTGGCTGACCGTTACGGGCAGCTCAGGGATGAACTGGTGGAACCGGATCTTTTCAAAAGCTTCACAGTGGCTGACTACTACTTCATGAAGTCGCTCATCTTCTCTTCCAAAACCCTGGAACAGGATGAGTTCAACCTTTACCGCCAGATATTCTATATTATCTATAGCTCCATTCCCAAGCCTGACCTGTATGTTTACCTGCATGTACCCCCTGAGAGACTGCTGAAAAACATTGCAATGAGGGGTAGGGAGTACGAAAAGTCAATTACTGCCGATTATCTCTCGGGAATTCAGGAGAGCTACTTTACCTTCTTCAGGCAGCATCAGGAGAACCGTTACCTGGTGCTCGATGTCTCAAATATTGACTTTGTTGCATGCCATGATGACTACCTTAAAGTGAAGGAAATGATCTTCACCGAACCTGTCTCCCCGGGGATTAACCTCCGGAATTTCTGATTTTTTCATTCAGGTGTTGCAGGTAATGACTAAAAAATATCTTAAATTTGCAGACAAATCAGAAATATCGTATAATTGCTCTAATTAACAGAAACTGATCGCAACTAATTAAAACACACATTATGAAAAATTTCACCAGACTTTTTGTCATTCTGCTTGCTGCTGTACTTATGTCAGGTTGCAGCAGTCTTGACAAGATGAAGAAAAATGCCAATCTCGTCAAGTATGAAATTTCCCCCAAAGTGCTTGAGACTCATGCAGGCATTGTTGCAGCACAGGTTAAGGTAACCTATCCGGAGAAGTACTTTGACAAGAACACCACGCTGAAGATTACCCCTGTTCTTTCATATGAAGGCGGTGAGACGGCATTTGATGAACTGCTCTTTACCCAGGGAGAGAAAGTTCTGGCCAATAACAAACCGGTTGCATGGACTGGCGGAACGGTAAACTGGTCAGGTGATGTAAACTATATACCTGAGATGAAGGTGTCTGAGTTCCTTCTTTACATAGATGCTGAAAGAAAGGGCAGGACTCTCTCATTTGATCCCATCAAGCTGGCTGACGGTGTAATTGCAACTTCAACCCTTGTTGAATATCACGCAATGCCCATCGTACTGAAAGACAACTATCAGCGCATTGTTCCCGAGCAGAAGGTGGCCGACATTCTTTACAACATAAACCAGTCGAATATCAGGCCTTCAGAACTGAAGTCTGCTGATATTCAGGCTCTCAAGGATTATATTGCACTTGTAATGGAGAACGAAAGGATGGAGGTTAAGGGTGTAACCAACAGCTCTTATGCTTCACCTGATGGTCCGCTTGCACTTAACGAAAAACTCTCAGTTGAGAGGGGTAAGGCTGCTGACAGGTACCTCAAGAGGGAATATGGCAAGATACCCGAACTGGCTGATCTATTCGCAAGCCAAACAACTGCTGAAGACTGGGAAGGTTTCAAGACTCTCGTGCAGGAGTCGTCAATCGCTGACAAGGAACTCATCCTGAGGGTTCTCTCGATGTACCAGGATCCTGTCGTCCGCGAACAGGAGATCAAGAACATGGCAACTGCATATGAAGCACTTGCAGATCAGGTTCTTCCGAAGCTGAGAAGGTCAAAACTGATCGTTGACGTTAACCTGATCGGCCTCAGCGATGAGGAGATACTCGCCGCCATCAAGGATGATCCGTCAGTACTCAGCCTTGAGCAGTTGCTCTATGCTGCCACTCTGACCAATGATACCAAGGATATGCTGAAGTATTATGAGATGGCTGCCGAGAAGGATCCCAAGTGTTACAGGGCATGGAACAATATCGGCTGGACTTATCTGCAGATGGGCAAAGCTGATGATGCCATGGTAGCTCTTGAGAAGGCCAAGGCTCTCAAGAATGATGACAACGTGAAGAACAACATGGGCTTTGCCGCTCTTCTGAAGGGTGATATCAGTGCAGCTTCCGAGTATTTCAACTCGATGTCAGCCGCCACTCCCGAATCAAAATTCGGACTTGGCACAATTGCAATTCATGAAGGCAAATATGACCAGGCAGTCAACCTGCTCAGTGACACGCCCACAATGAACCTTGCACTGGCACAGCTTCTCAAGGGTGACATCAACAAGGCCAAGATGACCATGGATGCAGTTGAACCCTGCAAATGCGGCGCTCCCTCATACCTCAAGGCTGTAATAGCAGCACGCCTTGACAACAAGGATGGTGTCATCAACGGACTGCGCGAAGCATTCGGTTACAACGCCAAATGGAAGAACTACGCTCTGACAGACCTTGAGTTTGCCAAGTACTTCACAGATGATGCATTCATTGCAGTAACGAAGTAACAAAACCACAGATATTGAAAAACCCCGTCCACCACATGGCAGACGGGGTTTTTTAATATGTTAGCGTTTGATTCTTCCTGCCAGCTCCCACAGGACTATCCCGGCACTGACAGCCACATTGAATGAGTGTTTGGTGCCATACTGGGGTATCTCGATGCATGCGTCTGACAGATTCACCACCTCTTCGGTAACCCCTCTGATCTCATGGCCGAATACCAGTGCATACCTCTTTTCTGGCTCCGTCACAAACAGGTCAGGTGATACGGCTCCCTCGGCCTGCTCCACGGAAACAATGGTGTAACCCCTCTCCTTAAGCTGCCTGACAGCATCGGCAGAGCTCTCAAAGTACCTCCATTCAACCGATTCAGTCGCCCCCAGCGCAGTCTTGTGTATCTCGCGGTGAGGGGGTGTGGCCGTGATGCCGCAAAGCCATATTGCCTCCACCAGGAAAGCGTCGGCCGTCCTGAAAATTGACCCCACGTTGTTGAGACTGCGAACGTTGTCAAGGACAATAATAAAAGGAGACTTCTCCGAAGCTCTGAATTCAGTAAAACTCTTCCGGTTCAGTTCATCGTTTGTCAGCTTCCTCATTGGTTGAAATTTTAACAAAAATAGTTATAAAAAGGAGTAAATTACCTGTCTGTTCTTCACCTGGCACTGATAGAAAGCTCAGGGCTAAAGGTCATTGCCGCTTCAACATTCACCGGTGCCGATGTTACCGGAAGGCCAGGGCAGTCATGAACTGATATGGTCATTACCACTCCTCTGTTCACCAGTGCTGCCGAAAGGTTCATATAAGCCCTGAACCAATATGGTCATTGCCCTCAAGTTCATAAATTCAGGCCGGAGAGATGGCCTTTTTTGACGTTTATTCTTAATTTGCCGCTGTTTCAACCAATGAGCAGACAATTCGCAGATATCATCATTCCTGTTGCCGTGCCCGGCTCATTTACCTATGAAGTTCCGGAGCATCTTCAGGGTGCAGTCCGCCGCGGCAGCCTGGTGAACGTTCCCTTTGGTCAGAGCAGGAAGAGTACCGGGCTGGTGGTAAAGATCCATGAGATACCACCGGCAGAGGTCTCTCTCAGGGAGATTGACAGCCTCCTTCCCGGCGAAACGGCTGTCAATGACCGTCTTACCGACTTTCTTCTGTGGATATCTGATTATTACATGGCCTATCCGGGCGAGGTGATGAAGGCAGCAATACCGTCGGCCGATGATCTTCCCGGGCGCGTGTTGAAACGCAGGCAGAAGGAGGAGCCTGATGTGCCGGAGAGTGAGTTAATCATGCCGGCAGAGCTGAACAGGGTTCAGATGGAGGCCTATAATTCAGTAAAACAGCTGTTTGCAGACCGTGAGACGGTGCTGCTGCATGGCGTTACCTCCAGCGGCAAGACCGAGATATATATTCATCTTATGCGTGAGCAGCTTGACCAGGGGAAGCAGGTCCTTTACATGCTTCCTGAGATAGCTCTTACAACGCAGATCATTGAGAGACTCAGGAAGCATTTCAGCAGCGCCATCGGGGTGTTTCACTCACGTCTTACCCCCGCGGCACGAAGAAAAGTGTGGAAGAAAGTCAGTGAGGGAAGCCTCAGGGCTGTTCTGGGTGTACGCTCATCACTCTTCCTTCCATTCAGTGACCTGGGTCTGATCATAGTGGATGAGGAGCATGACTCATCATACAAGCAGTATGATCCGGCCCCGCGGTATCATGCACGTGATGCCGGAATGATGCTTGCCCGCATACATGGAGGCAGGGTGCTCCTCGGTTCAGCCACGCCGTCACTTGAAAGTTACCACAACGCACTCTCCGGAAGGTACGGGTTCGTTGAGCTGCTGACACGTTACGGTGAGGTCATGATGCCTGAGATGGTCATCGCTGACACTCGCCGGGGTGGTAAAAAGAGGGGTCCCTCGGCTCGTTTTTCACCCCTTCTTCTTGAGGCGATGGAGGAGGCGCTGAAGCGCGAGGAACAGGTTATCCTCTTCCAGAACAGGAGAGGCTTCTCACCCTTTCTGATGTGCTCTGACTGCGGACATGTCCCTGCCTGCACCAACTGTTCGGTAAGCTACACCTATCACAAAAGCATCAACCGGCTGGTGTGCCACTACTGCGGCAAGAGCGTGAGACCACCCTCGGAGTGCCCCGATTGCGGATCAGTGAATATCTCCACCATGGGCTTCGGCACTGAAAGAATCGAAGAGGAGATAAGACTGCTGTTCCCTTCGGCGCGTGTCGCGCGAATGGATCAGGACACTGTCAGGAACAGGGGCGCTGCCTCCGATATACTGAGCAGCTTCGCCGCAGGCGAAACCGATATCCTTATCGGGACACAGATGATCTCCAAGGGACTCGACTTCGAAAGACTGACGGTAGTGGGTATCCTCGATGCCGACAATATGATGCATTTCCCCGATTTCCGGGCTCACGAGCGCAGCTTCCAGCTCATGGAACAGGTGAGCGGAAGAGCAGGAAGGAGGACACGCCGGGGGAAGGTGATTATCCAGACCGCTGACCCTGCAAACATGGTCCTCAGGCAGGTGCTGAAACATGATTACAGGTCGATGAGCTCGGTGCAGCTTGAGGAGAGGGCTCTCTTCGGCTATCCCCCCTTTACAAGGATAATCAGGATAGCGCTGAAACACCGTGATCTTGACGAGCTTTCTGCCTCGGCAGCAAGACTGGCTGACACCCTCCGCAGGCACCTCGGCAACCGTGTGCTGGGGCCGGAGTTTCCGATGGTGATGCAGGTTCAGAAGTGGTACATCAAAACGGTGATGATAAAAATAGACAGCACGCTCTCCCCCTCGAAAGTCAAGGAACTGGTGAGGCGCACAATGGAGAGCGAGCTGAAATATCCCAGGAAAGGGCTGCTGCGCATTCATGCCGATGTCGATCCGCAATGATCTCATTTGCCCTTTAATTTTTAAAGGTTATTTTTACAGAATCAAAGCTGTTTTTAATGAAAATAGAGGTTTCAAACGGAGAGATAGCAGACAAACTGACGATTATTGAACTGAAGCTGGAACGGATCAGTGACCCCGATAAACTGAAGAACCTGAAAAAGGAGTATGCCATTCTTGATGAGGCGGTTATGAGTTTCATGAAGAAGGATGACCCGCTGTACCGGGAACTCTACCAGATCAACTCCGAATTGTGGGAAATTGAAGACCGGATAAGGGACCTTGAAAGAAACAAGGATTTTGGAGAAGAATTCATTCAGACTGCCAGGTCAGTATACTTTTCAAATGACAAGCGTTCCGAAATCAAACGGAAGATTAACATGATAACCGGTTCGGGTCTCGTAGAGGAAAAGTCGTACGAAAAATACTGAGATGAGCCTTCTCGTGATACGCACATCATCGATGGGTGATGTGATTATGACACTGCCCGTGCTCAGGTCGTTTGCCGCTGCATACCCGGGCGAAGAGCTGGTCTTTGTCACCAGGAAGCCTTTTGATCAGTTTGTTACCGGCATTCCAGGGGTGAAGGTTTTTCTTTTCGATCATCATGGCAGGCACAGGGGTTTCCGGGGCATCCTGAGATTATGGAATGATCTTCGGTCAATGTATCACATCACTGCGGTGGCTGACCTCCATGACGTTATCAGGTCGAAGGTTGTGCGCCTGTTGTTTCGTATGGGCGGCTGCCACGTGGCCAGGATAGACAAGGAGCGTATCCGCCGGCGCAAGCTGGTTCGTGGGAGGCTCACCGGCTCGCTCACCCATACCGTTGAACGCTACCGCACCGTATTTAAGCAAGCCGGATATCCGCTGAAGCTGATCTCCGGCCCCTGGTTATTACCCTCTGATGAAGGGAGAGCGGTGGCAGCCGCCCGTACCGGGGGCATGAAAAGACCTTTCCTGGGAGTGGCGCCGCTGGCGAAACACCCTCTCAAGGTATGGCCCCTGGAGAAGATGGAGGCCATGCTCCGCATGTTGATGTCACGAAAGAAGTGCACAATATTCCTTTTTGGTTCTCCTGACGAGTCTGCTGTAATGGATGATATAGCTGCCCGTGTGCCCGGAGCCATATCCATGGCAGGAAAGATCAGCCTGGGAGGCGAGATTGCACTTATCGCAGACCTTGACCTGATGGTAGCCATGGACTCGTCAAACATGCACCTGGCTGCCATGACGGGTGTTGAAACGCTCTCAATATGGGGCGGCACCCATCCCCGTGCCGGATTCAGCGCCTGGGGTATGCCGCCTGAAAACCAGATACAGATACCAGATACCGAACTCACATGCCGTCCCTGTACCATCTACGGAAAAGGGACCTGCCGGCGTGGCGACCTCGCCTGCCTGGAGTGGCTGACATCGGAGGCGGTTCTGCAAAAAATCCTGAATAAACTGAATTGACATATGAAATTCACCGGAACCAACCATCTGATTATTGCTTTGGCTTTCATAGCCCTTGCCGGCGCCGGGTGCAGAGTGACACCTGAAGGTAGTGCAGACCGCATCTCTGCAGAACCTGCTGACCTGGTAAACACACTTATGGGCACAGATTCCGAGTACCTGCTCTCTCACGGCAACACCTATCCGGCAGTGGCATTGCCGTTCGGGATGAACTTCTGGACACCGCAGACACGTGATAATGGCAACGGCTGGGGATACACCTATGATGACCATAGGATAGTGGGTATTAAACAGACACATCAGCCAAGTCCCTGGATAAATGATTATGCAGCCTTCTCGCTGATGGCTGTCACGGGTGGCAACCGTCTCACCGAGAAAGCCCGTGCATCATGGTTCTCGCATAAGGCTGAGGTGGCAAAGCCCTGGTATTACAGCGTTTACCTCGCCGACTATGACATCACTGCAGAGGTGACACCCACGGAGAGGGCAGCCCTCTTCAGGTTCACATTTCCTGAGAGCGACTCCTCCGCCGTGGTTATTGATGCCTTTGCCGGCGGATCAATGGTAAGAATCATTCCGGAAAGCAACAGGGTTGTGGGTTACTGCCGCAACAACCACGGGGGAGTGCCTGAAAACTTCCATAATTATTTTGTCATTGAGTTTGACCGGCCGTTTGACTTCTGGTCGTTAGCCCTTGACGGCACTCTCCGGCCCGGTGTCATGGAGACCGGTGGTGACCACGCCCAGGCGGTCATTGGATTCCGGACTGAAAGAGGCCTGCAGGTAACTGCCAGGGTGGCTTCATCATTCATCTCTCCCGCACAGGCCATTCTCAATCTTGAACGTGAGACGGGCGGGCGCGGATTCGATGCTGTCCGTGACGCCGGACGTGAACGCTGGAACACTGAGCTGGGCCGCATAAAGGTGGAGGGCGGTACTGATGACCAGAAGCGTACCTTCTATTCAACCCTCTACCGCACGATGCTCTTCCCCCGGATGTTTCACGAGATTGACAACTCCGGGAATATTGTTCACTACAGTCCTTATAACGGCAAGGTGCTTCCTGGCAGGCTCTTCACCGACAATGGCTTCTGGGATACCTTCCGTGCCGCGATGCCGCTTATTACCATTATCTACCCCGATCTGAGCTCGCACATCATGGAGGGTCTGGTCAATACATACCTGGAGAGCGGCTGGCTGCCTGAGTGGGCCAGTCCCGGCCACCGCAACTGCATGATAGGGAGCAATTCCGCCTCACTGATAGCTGATGCCTATCTGAAGGGAATAAGGGGATATGATATCGATACCCTGTGGAAGGCGCTGGTGAAGAACACCCTCGGCCATGGTCCGGTGCATTCCGTCGGCAGGTACGGAGCTGAATACTACAACAGCCTGGGTTATGTACCATACGATGTGGGCATAAATGAGAATGTGGCGCGTACACTGGAGTATGCCTACGCAGACTGGTGCCTGTGGAAGCTGGCGCAGGAGCTTGGAAGGCCGGAGGAAGAGACTGCCCTTTATGAAGCCCGGGCCCGGAACTATAAAAACGTTTTTGACAGTGAGAGAAAGCTGATGAGGGGCAAAAACCTCGACGGTACGTTCCAGTCGCCGTTCAGCCCCTATAAATGGGGTGATGCCTTCACAGAAGGAAACAGCTGGCATTACACCTGGAGCGTCTTTCAGGATGTAGCCGGACTGGCAGAGCTGATGGGTGGCGACAGGGAGATGGCACGTATGCTCGATTCAGTATTTGTGGTGCCGCCGTTGTTTGACGACTCCTATTACGGCTTCCCCATTCATGAGATACGTGAGATGCAGATAATGAACATGGGCAACTATGCCCACGGCAACCAGCCGGTTCAGCATATGATCTACCTCTATAACTACACACCTGAGCCATGGAAGGCACAGATGAGGGTACGCGAGGTTATGGACAAGCTTTATAACTATACACCTGACGGTTACTGCGGAGATGAAGATAACGGGCAGACCTCAGCCTGGTATGTTTTCAGCGCTCTGGGTTTCTATCCGGTGACGCCCGGAACAGGCGAATATGTACTTGGCTCACCGCTGTTTACCAGGGCAACGGTAACCCTCTCTGACGGAAGGAAGCTGGTAATCAATGCTCCGAAGAACAGCCGTGATAACATATTTGTAAGAGATGTAACCCTTAATGGCAAAAAACTGAATCTCAATTTTGTAACCCATGAAGAGCTGACCGCAGGAGGCACCCTGGAGTTTGACATGAGCAATGAACCTGCCATGGAGAGGGGTACAACGCCTTCAGCCAGACCATATTCGATGAGCACAGATGACAGACAAAATTGATTTTTCAGATCGTCGCCTGGGCTCTCCTCCTGCTTCTTCGGCTACAGGTTTCCCTGGTTTTTCTCCGGTCTGTGGCAACAGTTCAAAAAGCTCTTCTCCTGCCTGCGGCGACAGCTCACAGGGCTCTTCTCCTGCCTGCGGCGACAAGTTTCCCTGGTTTTCCTCCGACCTGTGGCTGCACGTGAGGCTCTTCCGGCCGGGTGACAGGTCGAGGGTGATTTCCACCGGTGGCGACGGGTTGTCTGAGATCTCCTCCGGTCTGTGGCAACAGTTCAAAAAGCTCTTCTCCTGCCTGCGGCGACAGGGCGCGGGTGATTTCCACTTGTGGCAACAGGGAGTAGTATAAATTCGTATATTCATGAACATAATAATACCAATCAGCAACATGTCACTCACAGAAAGAATTGCAAAGGACCTGATGGCAGCCATGAAGGCT
>WXFE01000079.1 GCA_009881065.1 Bacteroidales bacterium
ATAACTTTATTCCCAAACCACTGACCAATGAAGAAAACCGGAATCATCAGCCACCTGTTCATGATTATGGCTGTCGCCTGCCTGCTCTCTTCCTGTAAAAATGAAACCGTGATCACCTTCCGGTCGCTGCTCCGGGAGATGGCCTGCGCGGAAACGCTGACCCGATACCCTTCGCCAGACTACAGGCTGGTGCAGTTCAGCTCGTACGACAGAAGCAGTATCCACCCTGACAGCGCAGGATGGTACGCCAATAATGATTACACTCATTTCATCCGTGAGGAGACCGCCAACGGACGGCGTGAATATGTCATGCTCGAAGCAGATGGCCCCGGCGCTATTGTCCGCTGGTGGATGACATTCGGAAATGAAGATGCCCTGAACTCATACATCAGGGTTTATCTCGACGGCCAGGCCGAACCTGTAATTGAAGGCATGGCTCCGGAACTGGTTGGCGGAGGTGTTCTGGCCCCCGAACCACTCAGCACATCAGTCTCACCGCTGACAGAGCCGCAGCGCCGCGGATATAACCTCTACCTCCCCATACCGTTTGCTGAAAAGTGCATCATCACCCTTGAAAACGACTCTCTGCTCATAACTCCACAGAGACGCAAACCCTCGATTTATTACAACATTAATGTCCGGCTGTATGACGAAGGCACCAGGGTTGTCTCTGCAAAAAGCGAAACGTTCCGCGATGACACCCTTGCCATCAGAGAATGTGCTGCAAATCTCAGCAAGGCGAACAGCAGCCAGGCAACCGGTAAAGAGCAAAGTTCATCCGGCGGGGTGTTCCCTCCCGGCACGGAATGCCAGATTTCAGCAAAGGGAAAAGACCTAGCTGTCAGCAACTTCTCACTCAGGCTCTCCGGACCTGATACTGCAGCCCTGCTGAAAGGAGCTGTCATCCGGATGTGGTTTGATGGCCACAGGACCGTGGAGGTGCCGGCGGGTAACTTCTTCGGCACCGGTTACACATTCAACCCCTGCATAACCCGCTTCACAACAGTGGATACTGACGGCAGGCTGAGCTCTTCATGGCTGATGCCGTTCCGCGACAGTTGCAGGATAAGCATCCTCAACAACAGCAATGACACAATTGGCGTGGAAACGCTGGTTACGACAGTGCCCTACAGGTGGAATGAAAACTCAATGTATTTCGGAGCCTCCTGGAAGGAGTACCCCGGGTTTGAAACTGCCGGCTCAGAGAACACCGGAGGAACGGGTCTGCATACTGATCTGAATATAGCCAGGCTGAATGGAAAAGGGTTATATGCCGGTGACGCAGTGCTGGTTTTCAACACTGCTGACGCCTGGTGGGGCGAGGGTGATGAGAAGATTTACACTGACGGCGAAGTTTTCCCCTCATCCTTCGGAACAGGAACAGAGGATTATTACGGGTACGCATGGTGCCGGCCGGAACCGTTCAACCATCCGCTGATTGCACAACCGGCCGGGAATGGCAACTTTCACCCGGGGATGAGTGTGAATATGCGCTACAGGATCCTGGATGCGATACCATTCAGGGAATCACTCCGGGCCGATATTGAAATGTGGCACTGGGTAAAAACTACCATCGACTTTTCAGTCACAGCCTGGTTCTACATGTTGCCTGAATTGAAATAAGTGCACCGGCCAGGGCCGCTCATGCTGTCCTGCCAGGGAAGCCGGACTATAGATTATCATCTTTCCTCTTCCCGTTCCGGGGAAAGTAGCGGAGCCATAAGCCGGTAACAGTGAACACCAGCAATAACAGGCCGGTAAAGGTGGTATAGACAAGCTTGAACACCTCACCATCAATGCCAAGCAACCTGTCTATTACTGACATGTCATGAATGTCTTCAACCAGGTCTGACCTCCTGTTCTCGACATAAAGCACCTTCCCCGTAGCACCGTCAAGCTGAATGCCATGGTAGTGGCGTGCGAACACAAACTTTACCATCCCTTTGTCAGGCCTTATGTCGATCCTGTCAAGCTCCTCGCTGAGTCCCTTCCTGCCTGTTTCATGAAGCGTCCTTATAGCTATCGCATTAAGCGAGTCAAGCGGAAGCCATTGCCGCAAATCGGCAGTAGTCCCCTCATGGGAGACCGGATGCAGATACCCGCTGCTGTTTTTTTTCCAGCCGAGGAGTAT